>JBKEGM010000248.1:0-4562 GCA_046710005.1 Natrialbaceae archaeon | reverse complement strand
GCGGTCCTCGACGAGCGACTGGACGTTCTGCCGATTGGTTTCCAGGCGCTCGACCTCGGTTTCGGCGTCGACGAGTTCGTTGGCGGTCTCGATCCGTTCTTCGAGGTCGCTTTTGTTCTCCTGGCACGCCGCGAGTTCGTCTTCCAATTCGTCGAATCGGTCCCGATCATCATCGAGTCGCGTTACGTGTGGCGCGTCCTCGACGGGTTGACCGCATTCGGGACATTTTCCTTCCTCCCGGAGGCGTTCGGCCTGCTCGATCCGGTCCTTGACCGTTTCGATGCTTGACTGGAGGGCAGTCTCTCGATCCCGCAGGTCCGACAGTTCGTCTTCAAGTCCGGCGAGCCACTCCTCGGCGTTCCCGAAGTCGACCGGAGCGTCTGTGAAGCGATCACGTTCGGTCTCGATCCGTTCGCCAAAGTCGTCGAGTTTTTCGCGACGCTCATCGAGGTCGGCACGGGTTTCTTGGAGGTCCTCGGCCAGGTCTGCTGCCTCCTCTCGCTGTGAGGTCGCCCGATCGTCGAGTTCGTCGGCTGCATCCTCGAGCGATTCTGCCTCGCTCGTGATCTCTTGGGTTTCGAGACTGAGGTCGGTGATTGCTTCCCGAATTTCGTCGTCTTTCTCGCGCAGGTCCTCGATGGTGGCCCCCACGGCCTCGGTATCGGCGGTCTCGATCTCGGTCGTTTCGAGAACTTCGTCTCGTTCGGCGTCGAGATCGTCGAGACGGACACGGCGTTCGCGGATGGCTTCCTTCAACTCGTCGCGATCGCGTTCAGTATCGGCAATGGTCTCCTGCAACTCGGTCACCGCCTCGCGTACCTCGGCAAGGTCCGCTTGTTTTTCCTCGTGTTCTTCGAGCACGTCACGAGCCGCTTCCAGGGTCTGCTCCGCATCATCTCGGTTGTTCTCGAAGCGTTCGATATCGTCCTCGACTTCGTTGAGTTTCGACTCGAGGTCGTTCAACTGGGTGTGAAGGGTTTTCTCCTCCTTGGCTTCGATCTGGTCTTCGACGCCCGACAGTTCGCCCCGGACTCCTCCGAGCACGTCCTCGAGGCCCAATCTGGCCTCGTTGGCGCGTTCCCGGTAGGTTTCGAGTTTCCCCAGTTGGAGGAGATCGTCAAGCATGTCCTGGCGCTCGCTCGGGGTCGCGTGGATGAGCTTGTTGACCTCGCCCTGGCGGACATACGCACAGTTGACGAACGAGTCGGCGTCCATTCTGAGCAGGTCAGCGACCTCCCGGCGTACCGCTCGTGCCCCTTCGATCGCGTCGTTCGGGGTTTCGAGCACGCACGTCGCCGTCTGTGCGCGATCGCCTGACAGCCGGACCCGGCGCTCGACATGGTAGTTCCCGCCAGCGTGGGTGAACCAGAGTTCGACTTCGGCTTCCTCTTCGCCATTGGTGATGACATCCTCCAGGGTCTCGTCCAGCGCTTTCGCGCCGTATAAGGCGAAGAAACACGCCTCCAGCAACGAGGACTTCCCGCTGCCGTTGGGCCCATGGATGACCGTGACGCCTCGATCGAGCGTGAGGTCGGCATCGCCGTAACACCGGAAGTTCCGGAGGCGAACGCGCTCGAACCTCATAGGTACTCCTCCATCGAGGCTTGCTGGGCGTCATCTTCCGTGCCGTCCGTTTCCGCGTCGGTCGAGTCTTCGACAACCGAGTCTGTTTGTGTTTCGAGGGCTGTATCCTCAGCAGTCTCGGCATCGGATGGTGGCTCACTCGTCGTGGCCTCACCATTCTCCTGGTCCTCGGTTTCATCGCTTGACTCTGCAGCGTCACCCGTTTCCGATTCTCGTTTTCCCGGCTCTTCTTCGGGTTCTTCATCCTCCGGTACCCGATCGAACGCTCCCGGATCGTCTTCCAGTCGGTCGTCAATCCGATCCTTCACCACATCGCGCACGGTAGACTTCGCAACGCCGCTTTCGCGGACCGTCTGGTCGACGCCTCGGGCGGCCTCACTCAAGCCCAGGTCACGAACGCGTTCCCGGATTGCTGCGTCGGGGTCGGCGAAGTGGACGTCGACGTCGGAATCGTCCTCGAGCTCCCGTCGGTCGTTCATCCTGGCAACGAGCGCCCCCTCGTCATCCGCAAACTCCTCGATCGTTGCCGGTGCGACTGGATCGCCTTCGCCCTCGACGGTCACGATGACGACGGCGTCCTTGAGGTCGTATTGTCGGACCTGTTCGCGGACGCGTTCCACCCCTTCGTCCGGCTCGAGGGTCACGTCGACGAAGACGAAATCCCGCGTTGCGTCGAGCCCCCGTCGGGTGATATCGACCTCGCGGTCCTCGGCGGTGACGATGTTGTAGCCGCGGTCCTCGCGCTCGCTGGCGCTCGTGCGCTCGGTCGACCCGCAGTAGGTCACCCAGGCGTCCTCGACTTCCTTCTTTCCCGGAGCGTGGTTGTCCCCGAGGAGGAGCGCATCGAAATCGACGGGTGACTCGGTCAGGAGTCGTTCGGTGTCCCAGTCGGCGTGTGCGAACGGCTCGAAGAGCCCGTGGCTCACGAGCAGCGACTGATCGGCGCCGGCGGACTCGAAGTCATAGTCGAGGTCGTCGCGCTTCGATCGGGGGACGAAATCCAGGCCATAGATCGCGGTCCCGTCGATCTGGTACGGCTCGGGGCCGAGCCGAATCGCCAGGCCGAGGTCCTCGAAGAGGTCGAGCCACTGTCCGGCCCGCTTTTGCTCGTGGTTGCCGACCACTGCCAGGAAGGGAATTTCGGCGGCCCGGAGGTCGCGAAGGATCGAGATGGTGCCCTGCAGGTCGGCCAGTCCTGGGCGTCGGTCGTGAAAGAGGTCGCCAGCGTGGACCACGGCGTCGACCTCGTCTTCGATCGCGTCATCGATCACCTGCCGGAACGCTCGAAGATAATCCTGCTGGCGTTCGGGCGAGTGGTACTGCCGATACCCGATGTGGGTGTCGCCCGTGTGGATCACCCGCGTCATAGTTCGATTGGTCGGGGCTAGTCGGGCGGGGCTTAAAGCCGTTGCCAGACCGGGACGGAAGTGGTCGCCGTCCTGACGGTACCGTGGCCCCGTTCCTTCCCCATTCCCTCAGGGCTTCGTAACCGTTTCAGTTCCCCGTGGCTGCATCCGATTCTCCCGGTTTGGTGCCTACCCGCAGGCTTTTAAGAAACAATCTCATACAGCCGGGTGATGACCGATACTGTGGACGACGTCGAGCTTCCCTACGACGACGAAGTCGCGTCCCAACAGGAGAAAATAGAGGCCCTCCAGGAGCGTCTCGAAGTACTCGAGGCACAGAACGAAGAAATGCGGGACAAGCTGCTCGATGCAAACGCCGAGAACAACAAATACCAGCAGAAGCTCGAGCGGCTGACCCACGAGAACAAGAAACTCAAGCAGTCGCCGCTGTTCGTGGCCACCGTCCAGGAGGTGACCGACGAGGGGGTCATCATCAAGCAACACGGCAACAATCAGGAAGCCATCACGGAGGTCACGGACGAGATGCGCGAGCAGATCGAACCGGACAGTCGGGTGGCGGTCAACAATTCCCTCTCGATCGTCAAGCCCCTGGACGACGAAACCGACGTCCGAGCTCGCGTCATGCAGGTGGAGGAGAGCCCGGGCGTGGACTACCAGGACATCGGCGGCCTCGAGGAACAGATGCAGGAAGTCCGCGAGACGGTGGAGATGCCCCTCGACAGCCCCGAGATGTTCGACGAGGTCGGCATCGAACCGCCGAGCGGGGTCCTCTTACACGGCCCGCCCGGCACCGGGAAGACGATGCTCGCGAAGGCCGTCGCCAACCAGACCGACGCCACCTTCATCAAAATGGCCGGGTCGGAACTCGTCCACAAGTTCATCGGGGAAGGCGCAAAACTCGTTCGCGACCTCTTTCAGGTCGCTCGCGAGAAGGAACCGGCTGTCATCTTCATCGACGAGATCGACGCCATCGCCTCGAAGCGAACGGACTCGAAAACGTCCGGCGACGCCGAAGTCCAGCGCACGATGATGCAATTGCTCTCTGAGATGGACGGGTTCGAGGAACGGGGAGACGTGCGCATCATCGCCGCCACGAACCGTTTCGACATGCTCGACCGGGCAATCCTTCGCCCCGGCCGCTTCGACCGCCTTATCGAGGTCCCCAAGCCCAACGAGGAGGGTCGCGAGATCATCTTCAAGATCCATACTCGTGAGATGAACGTCTCTGAGGACGTGGATTTCGAGGAACTTGCCGACGAAACGACCGAGGCCTCCGGTGCTGATATCAAGGCCATTTGCACCGAGGCCGGGATGTTTGCAATCCGGGACGACCGGACGGAAATCCACATGACGGACTTCCGGGACGCCTGGAACAAAATCAGGGCCGAGAGCGAGGACGACGACGTCTCGAAAACGTTCGCTTGATCAATCGGTCAGAATCGAAGCGACCTAGCTGGTCCCCTTTCTCCTGCTATTCGTTCCGCTGAAGGTGTAAACAACCTCGGGCGCGGTGGCCCGAGGCTTTTGTAGTTCCCTCAGCCGTGCGCTAGCACTCCCTGCTCGGCGAGCGAGCGGGATGAGGTTGGGCGGCTTACGCGCCCCGACCCGGAC
>JBKEGM010000247.1:0-4568 GCA_046710005.1 Natrialbaceae archaeon | reverse complement strand
CAGGAGGCGATGGACCGGACCACTCACTACATCGACCTGCTCAAGGACGAATTCGGCGAGGACCACCACATTCACCTCTACACCGGGATTACCGGCGGCCGCGAGAACATGCGCCGGCTAGCCGAGGTCGGCCTCGACGAGATCCGGTTCCACCCGCCCTTCGAGGACTGGGGCGACCTCCACGGCACCGAGTGGGAGGATATCCTCTACATCGCCCGCGAGGAGGGGATCACGCCCGCGTTCGAAATTCCCGGTATCCGCCCCGAGCAGGAGTTCCTGGAGTTCATCGACGAGGGCGCCGCCGACTTCTGCAACGTCAACGAGTTCGAGATGAGCCAGGGTAACTTCCGCCGAATGCAGGAACAGGGCTTCGAACTCCGCGAGGGCCATATGAGCGCCGTCGGCGATACCCGCGAAGCCATCCTCGAGGAGATGGGGGATCATCCGAAGGTCTACTTCTGCACCTCGGTGTTCAAGGACGCTGCTCAACACCGTCGCCGACTGGAACGGATCGCCAAGAACGTCCGCCGACAATTCGACGAGGTGACCGACGACGGCACACTCGTCTACGGGAAGTCGTACGCTGACCCCGAACGTTTCGAGGCCCTCGGCGTGCCCGACGAGTTCTATGCCGTCAAGAACGAACACGTCGAGGTCGCCTGGTGGCTGCTCGAGGAGATGATCGAGGACGGTGATCTGGAGGAGGGCGAAATTGTCGAGCAGTACCCAACGGTGGACGGGACGGTCGTGGAGCGGACGCCGTTGGTGTAGTCACCGACTACGAACATCGTGGGAAATCATACGAGGAGCGAAGCGAGTCGGTTGACAGGGCAAAGGTGGCGAAACCTCGAGTGACCGGCCTTTTTCATCCACGGTTTTGCGCCAAGCGGTGGGCGAGCGAAGCGAGGCGACCCGAGGCGGTTTATGCCAGGTCAAACTGCGAGACGTTCATACAAGTGGCAGACCGATCAGAGTGAATCGTTTTTTGCCGAATCGTACCGCACGTCGATTGAGGCCTGAACCGTTTCTCGATCGGTGTTATTCGCCATCTCCGGTTCCTGATCGAACTGGCCAGAATGGCCATGCGATCCCGATCAGAGCAAACGGGAGGCTGAGAACCATGATCTTTTGTGCAGTAATCGTAATTTGTGGGCTACTCGTAAGGTACAACACGTTCAAAAAGACTGCCCAGAGACTACAGTATATCGCGAATAGCAGTACGCACGTTCCTTGCACGGTTTTATTCACTTCATCCATAAGAAGCTGATTTTTCGGAATCGAGTTTTGTGTTACGGTCTTACGCCACGTCAAATACCGAAACGTCCGCGTTGACACCTGTGGTTTTCGTCGGATAGCTCGGCCCGATGCTACTCCCGCTTCGTACGCTCTCGAACTCACCAGTCATTTCGATGCCGAAAAGGGTATCCTGTTGGTGCGTCGGCGGTGTCAGCACGAATTCACCAATGTTTTCCACCTGAACTCGTTGGCGACTGGCCTTCGAACTCGCTCTCCACAACTCAGATGGATATCCGTAAACATGTGCGACAGATCGATCGTTTTTGGAGACGTTGTTGCGTCGCATCCGCGGAACGTCGTAACTGGCCGTGATCCCGCCCTCCGGCCCTGACTTCGAAGTGCCAACCGTCAACGACCAGTTCAAATCAGCTGTCTTATCGATTTTTGGGCCGAACTCCGTCAACTCTAGTCCTTCATCATGCCCCTCGTACCAATTCTGGCTCATGAACAGGCCCGAATTACGGTAAGTTTCAGCCAATTTGTGGGTAGACACCACATCTCCAGGCCACTGTTGAGAAACGAGTTTACCGATCCAGAGAGCCCTGCCATCGTTTTTCTGTGGCCCCCGATAGACCTCGGCTTTCATTTCGATTTCCCCACACGTGACTGTTTTTTTTTTTTCGTCGCGACCCCACGGCTCAAAGGTCCACGTGGCTTGATTTCCATCTGAATCCACCCCAGAAAGTCCCAGGTAGGTTCCGTTCCGGGCGCTCTCGAACTCGTCGAAACGGATCCATCGGAATGGCGAGACGCGAACGCGTCGGATGAATTGTGAGCTGCCTCGACGGGATCGTCCGTTTCCTGATCCTCGACATCGATATTATTCCTATCACCGGTCCAACTGCTGTATTCGGGGTCGGAAACCGGTCGGACGAATTCGACTGGGGCACCATTCTGGAAAGCCAACCCATACCCGGCTACGAATTCGTCCGCGGGAATATCTGGTCTCCCGACCACGACCTCGTCGAGCGTGTCAGACCGCCCCGCCAGATGCTCTCGGAGGTACTCCCGTCGACGGGAATCGATGTCATCGACCGAAAGTGGCCGGTCACGCGTTCCTTTCAGAACCAGTGGGTCGACGCCTGGGTTCGCTGCTACCGAACCCACGTTCCCGATCAGGGAGGCGCCTACAATCGTTGCTGCACCGTGCTTCAAGAACCGTCGGCGGCTTTCGTTTACCATCGCACCACTCGGTCCTCCACCGTTCACTCTTAAACCTCAGATCCGACGTTCGCCGCTCGAACACCAAGACCACGCTCGAAGAGCACCATCAAAATCCAAAATCGAGTCCGTTTCACTTCGTCGCGGGAAGGTGTGATCACCGATCGGCAGCCACCCGAACCACGGGTCGCAAGGGTAAAGACCGCACCCACGCTAGCGATATATATGCCGGACTGTCCACTCGCGGACGACTGCCCCAGTTTCTCCGAACGGATCGAGGGGATGGGGTGCCAACACTACGGCGATAGGGGTGGCAAAGAGTGGTGCCAGCACTACAACCAGCCCATCGAGGATCTGAAGACCCAACCGGTCAAATCCGGCGAGGAGTACGTCGTCGACGTAACAGACATGCACGAGAGCGGCGCCGGTGTCGCCAGGACGGAAGACGGGTTCATCCTGTTAGTCAACGGCGTCGTGCCGGAGGCTCGGTCCCGGGTGGAGGTCACCGAGGTTCATTCGAACCACGCCCAAGCCGAGGAACTGGAACGACTCCCGATGGTCGAAGCGGACGAGGAAGACGATGAAGACGATGCGTTGGACGACCGGGAAGCCGAGGCGGACGGCGACCGGGAACGGGAAGAAGAACAGGACCAACGGCTCGGCAGTAGAGACAATTTCTGGGGCGGGTCGTAACCCGGAATACCTGGCAGCTGCGCAGGGACAGTCCCACCCATCCTTTTGTCCGGGGGCTCCTACGGAAACACATGAGCGATTCGGAGGATCCCCTCGACGCGGACGCACTACTGGACCAGGCAGGGTTCGTGTCTGACCAGAGCGTGTTGACGCGTCGACAGGCGGAGGTCCTCGCACTTCGCGTCCAAGGCCTCTCGCAAGCAGCCATAGCTGATCGATTGGGAACGTCCCGCGCGAACGTTTCCGGCATCGAGTCAAGCGCACGGGAAAACGTCGAAAACGCCCGTGAAACGGTCGCGTTCATGGAAACGCTTCGGGCACCGGTCAGGATCAGTGTCGATTCGGGGACCGATCTCTACGAAGTGCCCCAGAAGGTCTACGACGCTTGCGACGAGGCCGGGGTCAAGGTGATGCACACAGCGCCGGACATGATGGAACTCATCAACGAGGCGGCCGGAGACTGCATCCAGGGACGACAGGTTGTGGAGGAGATCCTGGTCGGCGTCACCAGCGACGGGGAAGTCAGGGTCCGTCGGCAAAGCTAGGCGGGCGAAAGAGCCTGTGATCGTACAGATCACCGGGGGCTGGAATTCAATATTCTCGGCCCCGATAGTGAGGCCATGGATCTGGATCTGGACGGCAATACAGCGTTGACCACGGCGAGTACCAGCGGCCTGGGCCTCGCTAGCGCGACTGCACTCGCCCAGGAAGGCGCGAACGTGACCATCTGTGGCCGCGACCCGGACCGCCTGGAAGCCGCACAATCGCAGGTCGAGGCGGCGGGCGAGGGGAAAGTACTGGGCCTGCAGGCGGACGTCACGGACCGAGGTGACGTAACCGCTCTTGTGAACGCCACCGTCGACGAGTTTGACGGAATCGATCACGTCGTTACCTCAGCCGGTGGCGTCCCAAGCGGGTCGTTCGTCGACATGACCGACGACGACTGGTACGAGGCGTTCGATATCCTGGTGATGGGGCACGTGTGGACCCTCCGGGAAGCACAGCCCCACCTCGTGGAGAGCGATGCGGGAACCATCGTCTCGATTACCTCGACCAGCGTCCGGGAGGCCATCGAGGGACTGGTCCTCTCCAACGCCGTGCGGCGGGCGGTCCTGGGAACGATCAAAACGGTCTCCCGCGAATGGGCACCGGAAATCCGCGCGAACGCGGTCCTGCCGGGGGCCCACGAAACGCCCCGCATCGAGGAACTGATCGAGCAGGCCTTGGAACGGGGCGAGTACGACAGCTACGGCGACGGATTGGCGGATTGGTCGAGCGACATCCCGATGGACCGGATCGGCGATCCCGAAGAACTCGGTGACGTCGTTACCTTCCTCTCGTCGACGCGATCGAGTTTCGTCAACGGCGCGTCGGTGCCGGTCGACGGCGGACGGTTGCGGAGCTAGACACCGAAATCG
>JBKEGM010000246.1:0-4590 GCA_046710005.1 Natrialbaceae archaeon | reverse complement strand
GTGAAACTCGGCCCGTTCGCGGCGGCGGTTCAGATCGCGATAACGTCCTACGGCGCATGGACGGTCATCCCGTCCGTCGCGGAGGAAGTGGAGGCACCGGGCCGGACGATTCCCCGGGCGATCGTCCTCTCCCTGGTTTTCGTGACGGTGCTGTACACGATCGTGGTGACTGCGCTCCATGGAGCGATTCCGGCCCCGGATTTCGTTGCCGAAAGCGCCGTCGTTGCGGCACCGATCGGAACGGCCGCCGAGACGTTCGATATCACGGTTTTCCAGCGGTACCTCCTTCCGGGAGCCGCGATGGTCGCCATCTTCACGACGATGCTGGTTGGCACGATGAGCGCCGGGCGAGTCCTGCTCGCCCTCGGGCGCCAGGGCGTGTTACCCAGGCCGTTTGCGAGCATCCATCCACGCTTCCAGGTCCCTTGGGTCGGCCTACTGGCCGTTGCCGTCGTTTCAGCCGCGCTCGCCGCCTTCCCGCGATACTTCTACGAACTCTTGGTCGTGGCCGCCATCGTCGGCACCGGACTCCCCTATGGGATAAATATCCTCTCGTTTCTCGGGCTCAGATACTATCGGACCGACCTCGAACCGGCCTATCGGGCCCCTGGGGGGCCAGCTCTTGCAGTCGTGGCGTTTCTCGCCCTGGCCGTCGCCATGGTCGGTCTCGGGTCGACCGAGGTGGTCTGGTCACTCGTTGCCCTTGGGCTCCTCTCGGTGTATTTCCCGCTCTGGTTTTTGCTGCTAAAACTGTTCCCAACGGCCTTCCGGGAACCGTCACTTCGCGACTGAGGGTGGGTCGAAACCCTGTCGCGAATACTGGGTCGATGTGGCGAAAAACAACGGACAGTCGTTCGCTTCAACTATCCATCGAAGGATGGAAGCTCGTAAACGGTGTCGGACTGAATCCAGCCCTCCGCAACCTCCGCGTCGTAAATAACGACTTCATCTTTGGCGAGTCTCAGCGATTTAAATCGGGTACTCACGCGCGTCGTTGGCGTCTGGTGGTCTGCTGACTTGCTCATATTAGGGGTCGGTAGGGATACTGTACTCGCCAATTAGTGTGTCCATTGTTAACGTTTGTGGTCGTGCAGGTAATACTGTATAAGGATCTTCAAAGCCCTTGCTCAATTGGGTGGAGAGCTCCTCTATTGTTTCGGCAGTGATCGTGGGTCGACGCGGCGGGCCCCTCGGCCTGGAGTGGATGACCCGGGACCACGACGTTTTTCCTCCTCCCTCGGAAACGGGGTGGTATGCCAAAAAGCGAGGGATGGTTCGTCGATCTGGATCCGGGGGACCCAGCGGCTATCGTCGAGCGTGTCCAGGAGGGGTCGGCCGAGGGGCCCGAGGACTGGCCTGCGCTGGCCGTCGAGGCCGGGTTTGCGGACGACGAGGACGACTATTACGATCGACTCCAGGCGGCGACAGTCGAGGCTACTGGACAGGCCGTCGCCGAGCGCGAACGGGCCGACGATCAGCAACTGGCCCTGGCGGTCGAGGCAATGGACGACTGCAGGGCAAGAGCGAACGAACTCGCCGAGCGGGTGGCGGAGTGGGCGGGGACATTGTTCGACGACGTTGGAACGGGAATTGACGGCGCACGGGCAGTGGCGGAACGGCACCCGACGACCCCACCGGAGGAGCAGGTGGTTTCCCTTGCGGAACGTGTGACGGGCCTCGACGCCGAAGCGACCGATCTGAGGGTCTTCGTCGAGCAGTCAGCCCCAGCCGTTGCGCCGAACCTTACGGCACTCGCGGGGCCGGTGTTGGCGGCACGACTCGTTTCACAGGCGGGTGGGCTCGAGGATCTGGCGAAACTCCCCAGCGGGACTGTCCAGCTACTCGGGGCGGAAGACGCGCTGTTTGCGCATCTTCGGGGCCAAGCCCCGTCTCCGAAACACGGGGTGATTTACACCCACGAGTACGTTCACGGGACGGACCCCGAACATCGTGGTTCCGCAGCCCGTGCCCTCGCCGGAAAGTTGACCATCGCCGCCCGGGTCGACCACTACTCGGGCGAGCGACGGCCTGAGCTCGACACGGAGCTGGAAGAGCGTATTACCCGGATCCAATCGCGCGGTGAATCATGAGCCTGCCCGAGGGGGTGCAACGGCGCGAGTTCGATGGCGAAAAGCGCCTTGTGACTCGGGGGGAGCCGGTGTATGGCGAACCGGTCGTCGATGGATGGCGCCTGTGGGACGCACGGCGGTCGAAACTCGCGGCCATGCTTGAATTGGGAGTCGACACCGGGCTTTCTGCCGACGATTCGGTCCTGTACCTTGGCGCGGCGAGCGGGACGACGGTGAGCCACGTCGCGGATTTCGCCGGTCCGACCTATGCGGTCGAGTTCGCTCCGCGCCCGATGCGGGATCTGCTCGACGCGACCGAAACACGAGATCGACTGTTCCCGTTACTCTCCGATGCCCGTCGGCCCAAGACGTATGCTCATGTCGTCGAGTCCGGCGTCGACGCAGTGGTCCAGGACGTTGCTACGCGGGGACAGGCGACCGTAGCGGTCCGCAACCGACAATTCCTGGCCGATGAAGGGCGGCTAATCGCAGTAATCAAAGCCCGGAGCGAGGACGTGACCGCGAAACCGGAAACGGTTTTCGAGGCGGCCCTCGAGGAACTGCGCTCCACCTACGAGGTGCTCGAAACGAATCGTCTCGACCCGCTTCACGAGGATCACCTCGGCGTAATCGCTCGGCCGCGCTGACCGTCCGACTCCGTACGCTATTTATCCGGCCCAACCAAAAGCGGACTCAATGCAAGAGTTGGGTTTCGCCGATGTCTTCGCCCATATGGGGACGCTCGGCATCGAGGAGGAATTCTATTCCGTCGACGGGAACGCCCGGCCGACGGCCGCCTCGGATGATCTGGTCTACGACGGGGATCCACCGGAACTGCTCGAAGACCGGATCAATCACGAGTTGTTCAAATCCGTTCTAGAAGTTCAGACGCCCATGATCGATCGACTGAGCGATGCCCGAGAGACCCTCCAGCAGGTCCGGGACGAGTTCGTCGAATACGCTGCCGATCAGGGGTACGGTCTGGCGGCGGCCGGACTCCACCCGGCGGCCCGGTGGCGCGAACTCGAACATGCCCAGAAACCCAGGTACAGGGCGCAACTGGATCGGATTCAGTATCCTCAGCACCGGAACACGACCGCCGGGATGCACGTTCACGTTGGGGTCGACGACCCGGATAAGGCGGTGTGGGTCGCGAACGAGCTCCGGTGGTTCGTGCCAGTCATCCTCGCACTGTCTGTGAACTCGCCGTACTGGAACGGCTACGACACCGGGTTGCAATCGGCGCGCGCAAAAATATTCGAGGGCCTGCCGAACACGGGGATGCCGACAGCTTTCGACGACTTCGAGGACTATCGCACGTTCGAACAGCAGATGATCGAAAGCGGATCGATCAACGATCGTGGCGAACTCTGGTACGATGTTCGGCCGCACACGGGACATGGAACCGTCGAGGTGCGTACTCCCGACGCGCAGGCCGATCCAGACCGGATCTATGCGTTTGTCGAGTACGTTCACGAACTCGTCGTGGATCTGGCGGAGCGATATGAGGATGGTGAATCCGGGGAACGACATCGTCGGGAACTGCTCGATGAGAACAAATGGCGGGCCCTCCGATACGGTCACGATGCGGCGTTCATCGACCGAACGGGCGACGGCACAGTGGATCTGGGAACCATCATCCAACGAGAGTGCGATCGCCTGGATCTCTCCGGAATCTGCGAAATTTATGCCGCCGAAAGCGGTGCGGAGCGTCAGCGACGGCTTCGTGAAACGAGCGGACTAAACGGACTCTGTGAAGAACTAATTTTGGGCCCTCGCGAATGATCGCCCGGTCCCCATGCCGGGCAAGGTTTTTACGACGGTGCACCTTTTGTCCCACTAGAAGGGACACATGTGCGCTGACAAGCCAAATTCCGACGACGTGGTCGACGAGGCACCTGAGGAACCGGACCCATCCTCACGCGAACGGATCGAACACGGTGCCGATAAGGCAATAGACGAATTCGATCGCCGCGTGATCGACCTCCTCTCGTGGTTGCTCGACACCGAAACCCGCGCGAAAATCTACATTTACCTCCACCAGAACCCCGCGAGTACGAGCGAGGAAGTTGCCAAAGGGACGGGGCTCTACCCAAGCACTGTTCGTGAAGCCCTGGCGTCCTTAGACGACGAGGAGGTCGTCACTCGGGAAAAACGGGAGAGTACGGGTGCAGGGAACAACCCGTATGAATACACAGCGATTCAACCGAGCGACCTCGTCAGCACGATTGTGTCTGACGTCCAGGCGGAACTGAACGCGGTTTTCAACCTCGACGAGTTCTTGGACCGAGAACCGGACGATTTCTCCGAGGACGCCCAGCCAGTAACTATTACTGTCGAGGACCCGGGCGACGGGGAAACTGATCTCGATGCCCAAGGCGATTCGTCGGACTCCGAGGATTCGACCGACGTGTCGGACTAATTGCTCAGGTTTCGCGTTTCTATATCGATGGGACCGCTTCAGTTTCGGCAGCTTTCAGCCTATCGAGGGGGTTTGGTATTCAGTTATCACTCCAAACGG
>JBKEGM010000245.1:0-4616 GCA_046710005.1 Natrialbaceae archaeon | reverse complement strand
GATGTCCACGCTGGTAACCGTGGCGATGGCTTCGACGTCGCTACCTTCGCACGCGGTAGTCACGCGTTCGATGGCCGTCGGATCGATGATCCGGTCGCCGTTCAGGACCAGGAACGGTTCGTCGACGTGTGGTCGGGCCTGGAGGGCGGCGTGGCCCGTGCCGAGTTGTTTCTCCTGGACGGCGTATTCGATGGCGACGTCCCAGTCGTCCCCGTCGCCGAAGTGGCTCTGGATTCGGGATCGCTCGTACCCGACGACCAGGACGATTTCTTGGATGCCGGCGTCGGCGACCGCCTCGACGACGTACTCCAGGACGGGTTTGTTTGCCACCGGGATCATCGGCTTCGGGCGGTTCGCCGTGAGTGGCTCGAGTCTGTTCCCTTCGCCGGCGGCGAGGATGACGGCCTTCATGTGGGTCACTCGGTTGTGTTGGCTGGAAGGAACGTTCCCGTGTGCCTTTGGCCTATCGGTCGGGGAATCGGTATCAGTGTCTTTGGCTTGTGGTTTTGGTATTGGTCGTTGGATTGTTCGTGGGTGTGGCCTAAGGGTTGACGACCCCTCGAAAGCCCCGAGTCGCTGACGTCGAGGGCCTCGCTGCGCTCCTCACTTCGTTCGGGTGCTTGCTTCGGCCGTCTTCCGTCACCGACTCGCCCCTTTCAGTCCCGCCCGACGGTGGTTGCCAGGTGGGCGGGAGATTCGGTGTCTTTCCAGCCGATTTGATCAGTTTGATACCGGGGGTGCTGTCGATGGGTCTGAGGCGGATTGGTTTACGATGTTTAACAGACGGTTGGCGTGTTGCTCTCGCTGGTTGTATTGGTCCGAAACGAATTGTCAAAGAGTGACAGGCCATTTCTGCAGGAGCCGAAGCAAGGATGGGAGTCCGTCAGGCGGCTTCTGTAGTTTCGTTGGATGTGGTCTCCGGCAAAGTTCATAAATAGTATGAAGTCGTATTGGAGGACGGAACGATGGCACGAATCACTGGTTCCTACCCGGATGACCTGGATCTCCTCATTGAGGGGGCCGTTGAGGCGGGGGTGTTTGGCGGCAAGAGCGATGCGCTCCGTGAGTTCGTTCGAGAGTACTTCGAAGCCAACGAGAACGAGCGGATTGCTGCTGCAGTCGCCCTATATGAAAAGGAACGGATCACGCTCGGCGAGGCTGCCCGACTGGCCGATGTCGATCGTTGGACGATGCGTGAGATTATCCGTGAGCACGGCGTCGATCTCCGCCTCGGCCTCATCGACGAGGACGAGGCAGATGATGAAGCGATTGTGGCGAGGGAACTCGAATTTGCCGGCGAGGACTCGGACGATGGGGAGTCGCAGTCGACATGAGAGCTGCCGAGGTTCCCTCGGACCCGAGCGTCCTCAACACCACGGTCCTCTCGAATTTCGCGTACATCGATCAGGTGGGGTTGCTCACGGGCCTCGCTGACATCTGTACCGTTCCAGTCGTTCGAGATGAACTTCAGGATGGCATTGGCGACCATCCGTATCTCCAGGCAGCACTCGAAGGACTCTCTGACGAAATACCGGTCGTGGCTATCTCCGACACTGTTGCAAATCGAGAAGCAGTGGTCAGTAATCACCTCGACCGGGGTGAGGCACAGGCATTCGCCCTCGCTGACGCCAACGACGGTCGTTTGCTGACCGACGACGGTGATGCCCGAGCGTTTGCGACGGATCAGGGGGTTACTGTGATTGGTTCTGTTGGCGTGCTGTTGGCCGCGATCGATGCGGGGAGGATCGATGAACAAACTGCGAACGAATGGCTTTCGACCTGGATCGATGAGTTCGGCTATTACGTGCCATACCGGACTATCGGCGAATATCGGTGAAGCCCTCCTTCTGACACCTGGTCAAATTCGCCACCTACCCTTTTCCGGCGGGTTATTTACTTTCGCCGCCAGCGAGGATTACGGCCTTCAAATGGGTGGTCACTCGGGTGTGTTGGCTGGAAGGAATGTCCCGGATGGCTATGGCCTATCTGTCGGAGAATCGATATGAGTTTTTGCAGATCGGGGTTTGTAATTGGTCGTTTTCTGGTTGGTGGGTGTGGTTGAGGGGACTTCGAAAGCCCCGAGTCGCGGAGGTTGAGGGCCTCGCTGTGCTCCTCACTCCGTTGCGGTGTCTGCTCAGGGGCGCGAAGGGCCCGTTCGCACGGGACATGCGTGGCGCTTTGCGCCGCGAATTCGAGGCGGTGGAACCGCCCCGCCGGCCCACCGCGCCTCGCGCCTTGCTTCGGCCGTCTTCCGTCAGCGACTCGCCCCTTTCAGTCTCGCCCGAAAGTGATTGGCAAGTGGGCGGGAGATCCCGTGTCTTTCGAGGTGATTCGAAAAGTCCGATTCCCGAGGACAGTCCCTCACTCGACACCGACCAAACACGAGCGGTCCTGACGGCCTCGGTCTCGCCGGCGACGGCCCGATCCATCGAAACCGGCCAAACCGTCACCGTCGCGGATCGTGAGGTCGCCCGGATCACGCAGGTCGACGTCGCCCCCGGCCCCGATACCACAACGCGACGAATCACGCTGGGCGTCGAATTGGAAACGCTGGCCCAACCCGGTGGGCCGGCGTATGCCGGCGCCCCCTTGGCATTGGACCGGACCGTGTCCGTCAATCCGGGATCCTACCAGTTCCAGGGTCGGATCGATGCCCTCGGGACCGATCAGGTCGAGACGGAAACGGCCGCGGTAACGGTCGGAACGACCCTCGACGAGGAAGCCTCGACCCGCCTCGAAGTCGGTGACACCTATCGGATCGCCGATCGATCAGTCGCCGAGATCACGACCATTCAGCGGTTCCCCGACCCAGGGTCGGACCAACACCAGCTCGTGCTCGGCCTCGAACTCGAGACAGTCCGGGACGAGGGCGACCGCTTCTTCGGCCCGAACCGCGATCGAGTGGCGACAAAAACGACTCCGTGTCCACCGAACCCAATATAGAAATCACGATTTCGGAAATCGCAATTTCCAAAATCGGGAGGACTATAATCGTAGCGATGTAATCGTCGGTTATGGGCACCTTCGTCGACAGGGCGGAAGAACTCGACCGAGTCGAGGCACGGTACGAGTCGGACAAAGCGGAGTTGGTCATCCTCTATGGGCGGCGACGCCTCGGCAAGAGTGAGCTGGCCAGACGGTCGATCCAGGACCGGGAGGATGCGGTCTACTATCAGGCCGTCGAATCAACGGCCCAGAACCAATTCGAGGGGTTCGTCGAGGCGGTGACGTCGCAGTTCCCCGACCTCGACACGGTGCGTCGGGACTGGGAGGTCATCCTCGAGGCGCTCGGCGAGCGGGATGCCGTCGTCATTATCGACGAATTCCCGTTCCTGCTGGAGGCCGACGACGCCCTTACCTCACGTTTCCAGCGCGTCTGGGATACGAGCCTCAAAGAGACGGGAATCACGCTCGTCTTGATCGGGTCCTCGATCAGCGTGATGGAAAACGAGGTGTTGTCGGGGAGCAGTCCGCTCTACGGCCGGCGGACGGCGACGATCGATCTCGATCCGCTGTCCGCGAACGAGGTCCGGTCCTTCGTCCCGAACTACGACGACGAGACGGTGGTCCGGACCTGGGCAGTCTTCGGTGGCACGCCGCATTACCTGCAGACGCTCGACCCTGCCGAGTCGCTCGCGGCCAATATTCACCACTCGATACTGTCAGAACGGGGGTTACTCCACGCCGAACCGGAGTTCCTGCTGCGTATGGAGTTGCGGAATCCGAACACGTACTACAGTATCCTGCGGGCGCTGGCCCACGGTCGGCGAACCCCCAACGAGATCGCCGGGATGGCGGGCGTGGATCCGGGGTCGTTGAGTACCTACTTGCAGAAACTACGTCGGCTCCGACTCGTCGAGCGGCACATCCCCGTGACCCAGTCACCGACCGCTTCGAAACGAGGGCGGTATCGAGTCTCGGCGCCACTCTTCAGGTTCTGGTTTCGGTTCGTGTACGGCGAGCAGGACCGGCTTCGTCTCCTTGGGGATGAGGCGTTCGAGCAGCACGTCGCGCCGGATTTCTCCGACTACGTGAGCCCGTTATTCGAACGCCTCTGCCAGTCGGCGCTTCCGGATCTCATCGATCGCCAGTTCCTCGATCTCGGACAGTGGTGGTATCAGGAGCACGAACTCGACGTCCTCGGGCTGACGGAGGCGGGTTTCGTCGCTGGTGAATGCAAATTCACGGCATCGCCGGTGAGCGAGGGGGTTTTGTCGGATCTCGAACGAACGGCCGAACGGGTTCGGTGGGGTAACGAACCGCAGGACACGACGACGGTCTACCTGTTGTTCAGTCGATCGGGGTACACTGAGGATCTAAAGCGCCGGGCTCGAGAACGCGACGACGTCCGACTCTTCGACGTTTCGGACGTCCTTTCGGCCCTATCATAATACGAACGCCCTCGAAACGGGGCCCCCGCGTCAGGACGTCGCAGCGTCGGATTCTTCGACCGCCTGCTCCGCTTCCTGCAAGCGCTTTTCGGCCTCCTCTCGATCCTCGGGATAGCCGACGTCGATGCGCCAGCCGTCCATCCGAATGGCGTCGATGGTGCGCCCGCTGCGAATCAACAGGTCGATCGCCTCGCTCAGTTCGTACTCGTCTCGATTCGCAGTGGC
>JBKEGM010000244.1:0-4637 GCA_046710005.1 Natrialbaceae archaeon | reverse complement strand
TGGTTGGCAGAGCCTTCGACGTTCCTGTTTGACAAGGAGACTGGTGCGTTCGCACCTCAAGAACAGGTCACGTCGTAAACCACAATATCCCAACGCGGTCGGGAATCCTCGCCCTTCAGGGCGGGGAGGATGTCAACGCGACTCGGTATCGGTTTGTGGATCTGTGATCGCCTCGTTCTCTTCGGTCGCGGTCGACGTTTCATCGGTTTCGTCTTCCGACTCCATCCGCTCTCTGGCTCGTTCGAGTTCGCGATCGATTTCGTCGGTATTGGTTTGCTCCAGGGAATCGACCGTAACGACGTTCCCACCGCCGGGATCGACGACGAAAACCTCTGTCCCCTCTTCGATCTCACCACTAACGCTTCTGGCCCGAAAATAGGGGTTGAACCCGCCGTCTTCGAGTTTAACTTCTCCATTCGTCTCCGTCACACGCTCGGTGACGCGACCGATCTGGCCCGAGAGCGAATCCGAGTCACTGGTCTGGTCAATGCCTTTGCCTCCGTAGAAGTCGAACTCGCGGTAAACGACAAGTGCCAACGACCCGAACAGGAGCACCATCCCCGCAAGCGCCAAGGGGGTCGCCAGCATCCCCAGCGTCGGGCCCAACGCCAGTCCGACCAGCCCGGCAGCGAGTAACGCCACGCCGAGAACGATGAGGTGAGCTCCTGGGGCCATCGCCTCCATGATGATCAGGACGATACCCCCGATCGTCAGGAGAAGGGGAAGGTCCAGGCCGGGGATCTCTGCCATGCTAATGGCTATCGGCCCGAACCGGAATAAGCCTACGGTAGTACCGAAAGAAAACGGACGACGACCATTACCGTAAGTACTATTCCCAGGAGGACGAACAGGGCGTTCTCCGGATCGATCGACCCCGTCTCGATCCGTGTATCGAGTGGAGTGACATCTAATGAGACGTCGTCCTCCCCCGTCGCTTGGGTTTCATCTTCGTTTTGTTGATCAGCTTCAGTCCCTGCCAGTGACTCGTCCGAAACCATTCGGATTCCCATAGCAGTCCCGCAGTCAAAAAGGCGCGGGACGGAACTTCTTCCCGAGAACCAGGTCGTCTCTGCACTTTCGCCGCTCCAGCCCCGGTTCTCACTTGCGTCGTATTCCAGCCGCACTTCCGTCGAACAAACGGTTTTCCGCTTCGGTCCGTGCTTGTTCGCGAATTTCGGCGACGGCTGAACCGCTGTATCCTTTCTTTCCGGTGGTGAATCTGGACCCGATCACTTCGGTACGATCTCAACGTCCGAACGGCAGGACTAAAGGCCGGTTCGGCCAACTAGCAGCCAGTGCAGATCGTCGGTTACGATACTGGCGTCGACGCCAGACGGGATGAAGGGTTACTGGAACGGGACCCAGCCCTCCTACTGGCCAGCGATGGGACTGTGGAGCGCGTTTCGTTATCGACGTCGACCGAACTCCACTACCGCCTCGATCGGCGCCACTGTGCAGGAATCCTCGATGGGGAGACCCACGAACCGTGCGACGCCGAATCGGCACCGTACTGCGACCGACACGAAAGCACCTGGCCGTGCGCTCGATGTACCGGTAACTGTGACCTGCCGGTACCGTCCTGTCGAGAGGATCATGCCGTGTATATCGCAGGGTTCGCTCCAGCGACGTTCAAAGTGGGTGTCACCCGCGACTGGCGACTCCGAGCTCGGTTCCGAGAACAAGGTGCCGATCGGGCGGCGCATATTCGAACCGTCACCGACGGTCGAATTGCTCGACAAATCGAGAGTGAACTGGCTGAGACGATCGGCGATCAGGTCCGCGTCGCCACGAAGGTTCGCGGGTTTGGGCAGGACGTGGAAGAGACGCCCTGGCAGGAGCTCCTCGCAGACTTCGATCCCATCGAGACGTTCGCTTTCGACTACGGCCTCGATCTGGACCGGCCCCCGATCCAGGAAACCCTCCTTTCAGGAACTGTCCTCGGAACCAAAGGTCGAGTGCTGGTGGTAGCACGGAACCGAACCCACTACGGTGTCGACATGCGGGATTTACTTGGATACGAGGTGACCGCCGGCACGATCGAACGCGACCGGCAGTCGAGTCTCGGTTCGTTCAAATGAGGGCTCGGGCGTCAGCAAACTGCGGAGTTTCGCTCTGGACGAAAACCCTTTTCGGGCCAGGGGAGGAATCGCCGCCCATGGCCGACGAAAACGACGACGTCAACGAGGCCGAGAGCGAGAACGGAAACGAGGAAGAACAGTCCTTCCGCGACCGGGTCGAAGAGATCCGGGAGCAGCGTGAGGAGGAAGGGGACGAGGACCGGCGCGAACGGATGGAGGAAATGATGGGCGGCGGTCCCGGCGGCCAAGGTGGCGCTGGCGGCGGTATGGGCGGTAACCCGTTCGCACAGATGATGGGCGGCATGATGGGCGGCGGTCCGGGAGGCCCCGGCGGCCGCGGGGAGGAAAGCGAGGTCGGGAACGAGGAACTCGTCCGTGAAGTCCGGCAAATGCGAGACGAAATGCGCGATCAAACCCGCGCACTCAAGCGGATCGCAGACGCCATCGAAGAGAACTGAGGACGATCGGTCTTTTCTACCGTTCTGTCGGCGTGGACGACCCTGCCCAGCGGTTACCACCGTCGCACCCATTTGGGATTTTCAACCGATCATAGGGCTGCGAGTGGGAGTAATTCCTTGTACACGTCTGCGAGGTCCGACATCGATCGATCGATGCTGATTTGGCGCCGTCGATCGAGACAGTTCTCTGCCAATCGTTCCCGCTCGGACAGCGCTTGCCGGAGCATGTTCGCGAAATTATCAACGTTTCCAGTCTTGAAGTGATATCCCGTCACACCGTCATTGATGGTCTGTGAGAGCGCACCGCCGTTGGCCCCGACGACTGGCGTCCCACAGGCGTAAGCCTCCAGCGCGACCAGACCTTGTGTCTCCACCGGACTTGGAAAGGCGAACACGTCGAGCGTGGAGTAGAACGCGGGCATCTCCTCTCGGTCGAGGAATCCGAGGAACCGAATGTCGGCGTCGATTTCCTCCGCGCGAGCCTCGAGGTCGGCCCTGGCCGGCCCGTCACCGCCCAAGACAATCGTTGCGTCAACGGCCCCGGCCACGTCGATCAGGTCTTGAAGCCGCTTTTCGTAGCCATGCCGGCCCGTATAGCCGATCAGGGTTCCCTCCAGGTCGTAGCGATTACGAAATGCGTCGTCCTCGACCGGGCGAAATCGTCCGGTATCGACGCCATTTGACACGATCCGTACCGGCGTTCGGACGCCAACCTCGTCCACGATATGCTCCCGTGCCGGTTCGGAGGGAACGACAACGAGGTCTGCCCGGTCGAAGTACCATCGCTCGTAGGACTCTGTCACGTTGGTGAGTGCACCGGCTACCCGATCAACGTCCGTCACATACTCCGTATATTCACCTGTGGGGGTGTGGTAACTCGCGACCAATGGGACATCGATACGCCGAGCCAGGCGAAGGCCGGCGAGACCAAGTGCAAACGCGGTATGTGCATGGACGAGGTCGACGTCGGTTACCGCCTCAGGAACCTGGGGCGCACCGAGTCGGTAATCCTCGTAGAAGGGAAACGAGACGCTCTTGACTGGATATTCACCAGCTTCCGGTGCGTGGGAGGAGCGCGGATAGACGACGTCCATTCGTCCACCGTTTTTCTGCCAGCGTCTTCGCCAACTCTGAATAGTATACGTCACCCCGTTGACCGTCGGGAGGTACGTGTCGGTGAACGCGGCGACGGTTGGCTCCATCGTCGTGAGCATGGGTGGAAACCAACTTAAACGAATTGACTTCGTTTCGATTCGAGAGTCTCGATCGAATTGCCAGTAATTTCCAGCCCGGTAATTTGATTCGAAATTGAAAAAGTATATTTTCTACCGTCATCTGCCTAGTAATGGGGCTGCCAGGACTTTTCTCCCCCTGTCCTGTCGTGCCCCTAATCCCCACCCCTTACCCCATGACCGTAGCCGAAGAGCGTATTGATCGACTCGTGACGCTGACTCGAGACGCTGCCACTGCTGGCGAGGACGACCGGGCGAGGGAGTACGTTCGACTCGCCAGACGGATCGCCGAACGGCATCGACTCGATCTTCCCCGTTCACTCCAGTGGTTCACCTGTGATAACTGCGATCGCTATCTCGTTCCCGGCGAGAACGCGCGCTTTCGGACCCAGGAGGACCACGTGGTTATCACGTGTGATTGTGGCACACAATCCCGCCATCCGTACGACGATTGATTCCCAAGTAGTTTTCACCAACAGTTAACCGCGTCGGGGTCGGAACGACCATCGTTACAATGACGGATTCCGACGTAACCGAGCGCATTCACGAATTGGACGTCACGGTCTGGGTCGGCAAGGGGGGCGTTGACCCGGTGGCCGAGGAACTCAAGTCGCAAGTTGACCAACGAGACTTGGTGAAAGTGAAGTTCCTGCGCGCCGCCAGAGGCGGCGATGCCACCGAATCGTTGGCGGCCGACCTGGGTGAAGTGGCCGACGTTGAACTCGTTGAAACGCGGGGCAACACTGCAGTATATCGATAAGAGTCCAACCACTGGCTCCCTTCGTGGACCTTCTCGGCTCCGAACTGGCGATTGCAGCGACGCACGTGGTGTCCTTCATCGTCACGTTCCTCGTCATTTCGCTGGCAGG
>JBKEGM010000243.1:0-4649 GCA_046710005.1 Natrialbaceae archaeon | reverse complement strand
GGAAAGAAACACTTGGCGACAACATCTGCCAAAAGACGTTCACTAATTTCCGCCGCCGGTTAATGGAACACGAAGAAGAGACTGAGAGCTGTGAGAAGTCCTCAATGACACGCTGTGACGGTGGAGAACCGCGCCAAACGCAGGTAAAAAACGGGCTATTCGTACAGCCAGGTCTCGTCGATGCGGTCCCACTCGAGGAGTTCGTCTTCGTCGAAAAACAGGTCAATCTCGCGCTTGTTGGCGCCTGGGTCCTCGTCGTCCGACCCGTGGATGACGTTGCGGCCCAGGTCAAGTCCGAGGTCGCCCCGGATCGTGCCGGGGTCGGACTCGGCCGGGTCGGTTTCGCCCATCATGGTCCGGACCTGACTGACGGCGTCCTGGCCTTCCCAGACCATGGCCATGACCGGCCCCGAGGTAATGAACGAAACCAGGTCCTCGAAGAACGGTTTGTCCTCGTGTTCGCCGTAGTGCTGTTCGGCCAGGTCCCGGTCGATCTGCATGAACTTCGCGCCGACGAGCTTCAGGCCACGATCTTCAAATCGGGAGACGATCTCACCGATCAGACCGCGCTGGACGCCGTCGGGCTTGACCATCACGAACGTGCGCTCGGTGTCGGTCATTCCCCGTCGTCCTCCGGTTCGTCGGGTTCTTGCTCGCCGGACGCTTCAGATTCGGTTTCGGCCGTTTCCTCGTCCGATTCGGGTTCGTCCGCGTCAGCTTCGACTTCCCCGGCTTCGTCGTCCTCAGCCGGTGCGTCTTCGGTTTCACCCTCCTCTGGCTCGCCTTCTTCCGCAGCCGTTTCGGCCCGTGCTTCTTCCTCGGCTTGTGTGCGTTCACGGGCCGTTTCGGTCCACTCGACATCGCGCGGTTCGCGGCCGAGGTCGGCGTTTTTCTCGCATTTGGCCGAGCAGTAGTGGACGGTCGATCCGTCTGTGCGGACGAACATCGTGCCGGTGCCGGGGTCGATATCGGCACCGCAATAGTCACAGGTTCGGTTCTGTGGCATTATTGGCCTCCGATGGCGTCGGCCTCGCGGGCGGTTTCGCGAAGTTGAAGCACGTCCCCTTCGCGGACCGGCCCGAGGCAGTTACGGGTGATGATTCGCCCCTGGTTCTCGCCCTCGCGGATGCGGCACTTGACCTGCATGGCCTCGCCGTGCATCCCCGTTTTGCCCACGATCTCGATGACCTCCGCGGGCGTGGATCCTTCTTCGGATTCTTCTGCGCTCATGATCGATTACCTTACCGAAGTTCCTCGATCTTCGAGGCGATCTCTTCGACGTCGTTCGATGCCTCGCCGGCGTCGACGACCGCCGCGGCGGCGCTGCCGACTTCTAAACCGGCCGCATGACCGACCTCGTCCTGGGATTCGACGTAAATGAAGGGAATGCCCTTCTCATCGGCGAGTTCCGGCAGATGCATCACGATCTCTTCCGGCTGGACGTCCTCGGCGATGTAGACCATCTCGGCGTTGCCGCGTTCGATCGCCTTCGTCGTTTCGTTCGTTCCTTTCTTCACGCTACCCGTGTCGCGGGCGACCTCCAGCGCCTCGAGCGCATCGTCCTGAAGGTCCGCCGGCACATCGTAGTTGACGTAAACTGGCATGGTTGTGTAGTCACCTCCCGCGCGTAGGCTCGCGCTCCCCTGCCGTCGGCACGGAGTCCCCAGAATGGGGCTCCGCCCCTGCCGCGAAGCGGCTTGAGAGTCCTTTGCGGCTAGGAGCATCATCAACCCCGCGCAGGCTGTACGCCGACGTAGGCCATCACCCCATAAAAGCGCTTTCAAACGAACGGACCGGTGTGAGCCTGGTCTACAAAGTGTTTCGAACCAGCGGTCGCGGTCTCCCCGAGTGGAAACGCCCTTGCCGGCTACCGTAATACGTCGAGTATGGACCTCGTCGCGCTCGCCACGGACCTCCATGCCGAGGCACGCCGGACCGACGAGCGACGGCTGCTCGTCCTTTCGGGACCCCGAACGGGCTGCTACGAATATGCCGCCCGCATCCTCGACGAATTGGCAGTGCCGATCGCGGAGACGACCGTCGTGGGGGAGCACGAGTTCCTCGAGTGCGAGCGGGTGGCGCCCCGGAACGTGGACGAATTGCTCGGGACGACGCGCGAGGTAATCGTCGTCGACGCTCACGACGAACTTCGACCCAACGGCCTCGGGACGGTCGTCGGTGCTGTGGACGGCGGGGGGCTCCTCGTATTGTGCACGCCGCCACTCGACGAGTGGCCGACCCGCCGCGACGGGTTCGACGAGGGGCTCGCGGTCCCGCCGTTCTCCGTCGAGGCGGTGACGGCTCACTTCCGCCGACGGCTGGTCGACCTCCTCGATAGACATCGAGGGATCGCGGTCGTCGACCTCGACGCCGGAGAAATCCGCAACGACGGGTTGACGCGTCCGGTCCCGCGGCTGGAAGAAGCGTGGTTCAGGCGCCAGAAACCCTCCGCGTTTCCCGGCGCGGCATACGACGCCTGTCTCACCGAGGACCAGGCGGACGCCGTCGACGCGCTGGAGGTGTTGCGCGAGGACGGACAGGCCGTGGTCATCGAGGCGGACCGCGGGCGGGGCAAATCGAGCGCCGCGGGACTTGCGGCGGGATCGCTCGCGGCCGAGGGTGCGGACGTACTGGTGACCGCCCCGGCGTTCCGGAGCGCGGCCGAGGTGTTCGAACGAGCGCGCGAGCTGCTCGAAACGATTGACGATATACAAACGGACGAAGAGAACCGCCTGATTGGGACCGAGGGGTGCCTCGAGTTCCGCGATCCATTCGACGCTGTCGAGGCGGTCGACGAGTACGATCTCCTGATCGTGGACGAGGCCGCCGCCTTGGGGGTCGATTTGCTCGAGTCAACCCTCGCGGCTGACCGCGTCGCGTATGCGACGACCGTTCACGGGTACGAGGGTGCAGGTCGTGGGTTTTCCGTCCGATTTCGGGATCGCCTCGAGGAAAGCGACCAGGAGATCACGGACGTCACCATGTCAGCACCGATTCGCTACGCAGCCGGCGATCCAGTCGAAGCCTGGGGCTTCCACACGCTCATGTTGGACGCCAGGCCGCCCGTGGATGCCCTTGTCGCGGGCGCCAGGCCATCGTCGACGACCTACCGCCGAATCGACGCCGAAGAACTCGCGTCGGACGAACACCTGCTTCGTGAGGTATTCGGCTTGCTCGTGTTGGCGCACTATCGGACGGAACCGAACGATCTCGCCCGACTTCTCGATGCCCCGAACGTCCGGGTCCGAGCGCTGACTCACGAGGGGCACGTCGTCAGCGTCGCCCTACTTGCCCGCGAGGGCGGCCTCCCCCCGGATGTCCGGTCGGACATGTATAAAGGCGGGCGGGTGCGCGGGAACATGCTCCCGGACGTGCTGACGAGCCAACTTCGCGACGAGGACGCGGGCGCCCCGGTCGGCCTTCGTGTTTTGCGGATTGCGACCCACCACGCCGTCCGGTCCAGCGGGCTGGGGTCGCGTTTGCTCGGCGAGGTCCGCGAGGAGTTCGCCGACGAGGTCGACTGGCTCGGAACCGGGTACGGCGCGACGCCGGAACTCCTACGCTTCTGGGAGCGAAACGGCTACCGGTCGGTCCACCTCGCGACGACACGCAACGAAACCAGCGGCGAGTACTCGGTCTTGATGCTGAATCCGACGAGCGAGGCCGGGCGAGACCTCGCAGAGCGCCACGAACGCTGGTTCGTCGACCGGATCGCAAGTGTCCTCTCGGATCCCCTCGACGACGCGGACCCGGACGTGGTACGAGCCGTTCTCCAAGCGACCGACGTCACCCGCGAACCGGACCTAACGGACTACGAGTGGCGACTGGTCGCGGACGCGGCGTTCGGGCCGGGCCTGTTCGACATGGCTCCAGGACCGTTCCGCGAGGTCGCGCTGGCCGGGTTGCTCGACCCCTGTGACGACCATACGGTCCGCGAGGAGCGCCTCCTTGTAAAGAAGGTCCTGCAGGGTGGTGCGTGGCCCGACGTCGCGAACGAACTCGACTTTCACTCGCCGAGACTCTGCATGCTGGCGTTGGGAACTGCTTTCGTCCCCCTTGTGGAACGGTTCGCCCCCAAGGTGGCCCGGAAGGCGCGCGAGCGTTTCGATCAGTAGACGCTACTGATTCTTGGGGATATCATCGTCTTCCGGGCGCTGACCGAGGCGCTGATGGAGTCGGCAGTGGTGAGCGTTGCGGTCGCATTCGGACTGACTGCCGTCTTCTTGATGCTCACTTTCGCCATCCTCGAAGGGCGTTGATCGCTGGGGCTGGCCAACATGGTGCCGGTCGCCGTGGCAATCGTCCGCCTCGTTGGGACGATGCCCGTGTTGGGAATCGCGTTCAACGCCCTGACTGCGACGATCCTGGCAATCACAATCGGCCTGGGAGTTGCCTACTCGGTTCACGTCACCCATCGGTTCATCGACGAGTACGACGAGCGAGGCGACACCCACGAATCCCTACTCGTTACGCTCGGCGGGACTGGCGGCAGCGTCACTGCCAGCATGCTCACGACCGCCGGGAGCGTGGTTTGTATGACACTGGCCGTGAGCCCTATTCTGGGCCATTTCGGGCTGTTAACCGGCTTCAGTACGTTCTACTCCTACCTGACCGCGGTGACGGTGCTGCCCTTGACGCTTCGGGGTTGG
>JBKEGM010000242.1:0-4674 GCA_046710005.1 Natrialbaceae archaeon | reverse complement strand
TTTCTGCGCGACCGGTCTCTAAGAGTTCGCGGCCGGGCGTCCCCTCGACCTGGTAGCCAGTGAAAGCGATCTTGTTCGTGGGGTGCCGGCGAACGGCAGGAACGTAGGTCATCGCCGGGCCGCCGCTGAGCATCCCCGCAGTCGTCACGATGACGGTGTTGTCCTCCGCGATGCGCCTGCGCTGGCCGTCCCGGCCGTTCACGACCCTGGCGTGCGAGGCGGCCCGCTGGAGGGCATCTGCATTGCGGACGAACTCGGGATGCCGGCGGAACGTGTCGGTGATCCGCGTGCCCATCCCGTCGACATAACAGTCCACGTCGTGGGCCTCACAAATCAGCATGACTTCCTGGGTGCGCCCGATGGCGAACGCGGGCACGACGACGGTGCCACCTTCCCAGATTGTCGTCCGCACGCTTTCGACGAACTCCCGTTCGATTTCGGCTCGGTCGCGGTGGTCGACGTCCGAGTAGGTGCTCTCCGTGACGACCACGTCGGCTTCGGGTCGAGCAATGGAGCCAGAAACGATCCGCTGGTCGTCGACGTGGAAGTCGCCGGTGTAGAGCAGTCGCGTTTCGCCGTCATCTATCAAAGCGTGCGCGCTCCCTGGAATGTGGCCCGCGTCGAACAGCGTCACCTCGTGACCGGCCGCCTCGAACGCCTCGTTGTACCCGTGGGTCTCGGAGACCTGGGTCACCCGACGAACGTCCTCCTCGGTGAAGGGACACAGCGGGCTGTTGCCGTGGAGTTTCAACGTATCCCGGGCCAGTGCCTGGGCGAGTTCGGACGTCGGCGGCGTCCAGTGAATCGTTGGCCGGGCAGCCCCTGAAAGAAGCGCGGGAATCGCGCCGACGTGATCGAGGTGGCCATGGGTCACCACCACGGCATCAGGATTGACGTCGCCTATCGGATACTGCGGCGGATTGCTCGTCTCCATCCCGTAATCGAGTAGCAGGGAATCGTTGACGAGCAGGGCGCTCCGGCCGATTTCGCGAACGCCGCCGAGGAATTCGACGTCCATTACCGGACCGCAGTGGCCGAGCCCCTTTGGGTGCGTCGGTCCGAATGGCTAGTGACCGTTCTCACTGCGGGAACGAACCCGAAGGGTTGACTATCGCCGGTGCGAGCGCTCGACCATTGATGCGGGACGAACGTGACAGGGAGCACGAGCCTGGATGGCAAGCCGACCTCGGAAGCTACGGGGCCGAATCGGCGGCTGGTGACCACCCCAAGGCGGCAGATTCTGCCGATGAGTCCGGACCGGCGGACCCGTTCTTCGTCGAAATCAAGAGAAGCGCGCGGGAACGAAACGAGGCGGCCGCCGAGCTGGCGGGGAAACACGGCGACATCCTCGAATACGCCTCGCGCCGTGCGGCCGCCGAACGAGCCCGGGCACTCTCGGCGACCGGCGACATTAGAGTCTGCCTCCAGGGGGTCGCGCCGCAGGACCAAACGGACGCCGACGCGTATCTGGTCGCCCAGCCGCGCCGTCACGTCGACACGCCCTACGATACGGAGCGGAACGGCTTGACCTTCGATGTCTCTGGCAATCAATACGGCGCGATTGCCGAGGCCCTACTGACCACGCCCGTGACGAATCCGCCGGCGCTGACCTACTACGTCCGGAACGATCTCGACGTGGAGGACGACGTGCGGGTCGAAACCGAATTGGACAGAGTAACGACGTGTGTGGTAAATACCGACGACGAACGTCGAACTGCGACCTGGGAGGCGGATCTCGTCGCGACCGCCCACCGCGTCTCGACGGGGGCAACGGTGCGGGAATACTGGTGCGAAATCAAGGCGGGCGGCGGTTCCTTCGAGCGGGATCAGAAGGCCGTCATGCGTGCCAAAGCTGCCGATCCGGACATCTCCGTTCTCACAATTCGAGTCGACCTTGACGCGCTTCCAGACCAGTATGGCGTCCGAATCGAACCGGTTACTGAGTGATCGTTTTCAGGAACAAGAGGGGAATCCCCCGTCTTCGTCACGTGATTTTCGACTAATGACGAACTCCAAATCGTCAAAGACCGAAAGCTCTTTTGAGGGCCCCCTGGTGAGAAACGAATAAGCAATGTCGCCCGGGAAAATACTCGAACCAGACTCGCCGGTTGGGATCCACGGCTATGGCGCGTACGTTCCGAAGTACCGGCTGACGAACGAGGAAATCAACCGGGTGTGGGATGGGCTGTCGGCACCGATCGACCGGAAAGCGGTCGCAGCGCCGGACGAGGACGTCGTAACGATCGCCATCGAGGCAGCGCAGTATGCCCTCGACCGAGCAACGATCGACCCCGGCGACCTTCGGGCGATCTGGACCGGCAGCAAGCGCCATCCATATGACGTCAAGCCCTCGTCGACCATCGTCGCCGACGCCCTCGGCGCGGACCCGGATATCGAGGCGGGCGACGTGGAGTTCGCCAGCAAGGCCGGCACCGAGGCCCTGCAGTCCGCGATCGGACTCGTCGGGTCCGGCATGGGCGAGTATGCGATGGCAATCGGCTCTGACGCCGCCCACGGAAAACCGGGTGATGACACCGAGTACACGGCCGCGGCCGGCGGAGCAGCGTTCATTCTCGGCCCCGCCGACGCGGACGCCATCGCGACCATCGAGGGATCGTATTCCTACGTCTCAAACACCCCGGATCATTGGCAGCGCAACGACGCGGAGTACGCCGAGCACGCGGCCGGCTTCGAGGGGAAAGAAGCGTTCCGAAAACACGTCGTAACCGCGGCCGAGACCCTAATGGACGAACTCGGGCGCGGGCCGGACGACTACGACTACGCCGTTATCGACCATCCGGACCGCAAGCTCCCGGCGCGAGCGGCTGCCGAACTCGGCTTCAATGAGGAACAGGTCGATCCAGGCTTCCTGGCGAACGAAATCGGGCACGCACGCTCCGGCGCCACGCTGATCGGCACCGCGGCCACGCTCGATACGGCCAATCCCGAGGACCGGATACTCTGGGTGTCGTTCGGGTCTGGCGCGGGCAGCGACGCGTTTTCGCTGAAGGTGACCGAGGGAATCGAGGCGGCCCGCGAGCCCGCCCCGCCGGTCGAACGGTTCGTCGACCGTGGTGTCGAGATCGATTACGCGACCTACGCGCGATTTAGCGAGGCGATCGACGTATGAGCGGCGTCTCCATCGTCGGCGTCGGCACGACGCCGGTCGACAAGCACTGGGAATCGTCGTTACGTGAACTGGGCGTCCGGGCGATCAACGATGCGCTCCTGGACGCCGGCGTCAGTCGGGAAGCGGTGGACTCACTGTACGTCGGCAACATGCTTTCGGGCAAGGTCGTCGACCAGGAGAACGTTGGCGCGCTGATCGCCGACTTCGCCGACCTCGGGCACGTCCCTGCGACGAAGGTCGAGGCCGCCTGTGCCTCGGGCGGCGCCGCCCTCCAGGCGGGCGTCAAGGGCGTCATGTCTGGGCTCGAGGACATCACGGTCGTCCTTGGCGTCGAGAAGCTGACGGACGTCTGCAAGTGCGATGTCAACGAGGGGTTGGCCTATGCGGCCGACCAGGAGTTCGAGACCTTCCACGGCGCCACGTTCGTCTCGCTGAACGCAATGGCGACCCGGCTGTACATGGAGGAGTTCGATGTCGATCACGAGGACCTGCTGGAGTTCTCGGTCAACGCCCACCGCAACGCGGCGACCAACCCCGACGCGATGTTCCAGAAGGAGATCGATGCCGAGACGGCGATGGACTCGGTCGAGATCGCGGACCCGCTCAAACTGTTCGACGTCACCCCGATCTGCGACGGCGCGGCGGCAGTCGTCCTCGCGCCCAGCGACCGCGCGGACGAATACTGCGAGACCCCGGTCGAAGTGTCGGGCGTCGGCAACGCCGTGGACTCGATCGGTCTCCACGACCGCGAGGAGTTCGTCGAGATGGCGGCGACCGTCGAAGCGGCCGACCAGGCCTACGACATGGCCTCGATGACGCCCGGCGATGTCGACGTCATCGAACTCCATGATGCCTTCACCGTGATGTCCGCGATGGGCCTGGAGGACATGGGTTTCGTCGAGAAGGGCGAAGGGGCTACCGCCGCCCGCGATGGACGGATTACACTCGATGGCGACCTCCCCGCGACGACGATGGGCGGGCTGAAGGCGCGGGGGCATCCGGTCGGCGCGACAGGCGTCTACCAGGCCGTCGAGATCGCGAAGCAACTCCGCCGGGACGCCGGCGAGAACCAGGTACCGGGTGCCAAAACCGGCATCGCCCAGAACATCGGTGGGACCGGATCGAACGTTACGGTCACCATCCTGGAGCGAGGTGATTGAATGCAGGTATCCAGACACTGGCGCGAGTTCGGAAGTCACTACCGACTCGAGGGATCGAAGTGTACCGAGTGTGGAACCGTCACCTTCCCACCGCGAGACGTGTGTCGGGAATGCGGGAGCACCGAGACGGAGGGCTACGAACTCGACGGTGAAGGCGAGATCACATCCTACACCGAAGTGACGAGCGCCCCCTCCGGCCACGAGGACCGGGCGCCGTACTACCTGGCGATGATCGAACTCGACGAGGGGCCGATCGTCACGGGGCAACTCACCGACGTCGCCGTCGAGGAGTACGACCCCGAGATCGGTGACCGCGTCGAACTCGTCATCCGACGGGTCAAGGAACAGGGCGAGGACGGCCTGATCCTGTACGCGTACAAGTTC
>JBKEGM010000241.1:0-4685 GCA_046710005.1 Natrialbaceae archaeon | reverse complement strand
ATCGATCATGCAACAATAGTAGTAGTGGTTGGGAAATATATAAGAAGTACCCGATTGATGAGGTCTCACCCTGTAGCAAGATCGGCGTGATGGTGGTGCTCAGGAGGGCAAGGCCATTCGTCACCGCCAGTTCGGAGACCAGGCGGTTCGAACGACCATCGGGGTCATAAGCCATCGGTACCTACTCATAGCGACGATTGCAATGACCGACGACATCCCGGATCACATGTTCGCCGATCGAGGATCGGATCCGGAACGGTGCGAAATCTGTGGTCGGACAATCCCGACCGAGACACACCACCTGCACCCGCAGAACCGCAAGGAGTCCCCGACTGCGGACGTGTGCAAGCCGTGCCACCGGCAACTCCACGCCGTCTTCACGAACCACGAACTCCGCCAGGAGTACGACACACCGGTGGCGATCCGCGAGGCCGACAGAATGCGGGACTTCGTCGAGTGGATCCGGACGACGAACAAAACCGATATCCAGGTGAGCGAATCCGAGCGCGTTCGCGAGTGGCGCGGGTAACCCCTTCCTCGACCGCACGGTTAACCCGTTGCCAGCCCGTAGACAGTTACAATGGCCACTGCTCCCCCACGACTGGTCTACGACGACGATTGCGGGTTTTGCACGAGGAGCGCCGAGTGGGTTTCCCGGCAGGCCACCGTCGAACTGGTCGGGTTTTCTGACCTCACACCCGACCAGCGAGCGCGATTGCCCGAGGACTGGCGGGAGTGTGCTCATCTCCTGACCAACGAGACGGTCTATTCCTGTGGTGAAGCCATGGAGCGGGCGTTCGCCCGGACCGGGACCGTTCCCGAGGGTGTGGTCAGTGCGGCACGCCGGATTCCAGGCCACGAGAGAATCCGGGAATGCGGCTACCGAATCGTCGCCGATCACCGGGGGCTATTCGGGAAACTCCTGCATCGGCGTCGCTGATCAATATTCGTTCCAGTGGTCGTAGTGGACCCAGCCACGCCGGAGCAACCAGAGACCGAGGACGAAGTTGACCATCGTCCCGACTCGTTCGTTTCGTCGCGTTTTCCAATCCACTATGGTGTCCTTCTCCGTAAGAACGTACACGTAGTAGGAGTCCTCGTGGCGAATGATTGGTCTCGGCGTCGATAGCTGGTGATCGATCGTTGCGTTTCCGCGCGACAGAACCTGCCAGACGTTGGTGGGATTCTTTGTGTAATCCACTGGAATCGAGATCCCTTCGAGGACGGTCTGCATCGAGACTGGTCTAAGTCCGAACTCGATCGTGTTCTCGGATTGGTTGTACTTCTGTGTTCGCAGGTAATACTCCCCGCCGATTTGGACGTACGGGGCTTCCTGTGGCCAGACGGTATGGATCTCTCGGACTGAAACGTTGCCGTCGAGTTGGGCCACTTCCAGGCCACACAATCGGGAGTAGTCGCGGAGACAATCAATTCCCCGAACGGGTTCGTTCGGCATCGGTCCCTTGAAATCCACCCAACCTCTCTCGGTCGTCACCTCGAAGGCTTCGTAGGTATACTGGTCCCCCTGACCGAACAGGTCAGCAAAGGGACCAGTGAACGCCGGGCTGAGCAGCGCGACCCCGATAATCAGGTAAATCACTGCTCGCGCCGCGTGCGATCGCGGGTCGGTCGTCGAGTCGAACCACCTCACTCGATCCACCGTCCGGCGAGTAACGCCATAACTGAATTATTTTCACGCAGAATAAAAATATTGTTGTTACTTTTATATTCTCGAAAAGATAATCATCGGTTCATGAAGTTAGCCGAACTCATGATCCATTGATGCGATCGAGAGCGATCACGAACCCTGTGACAAATCAGCACTAATCGGTGATCGACTCACTCGGGCAGCTACATACCCGATTTCCGTTTCTCCTGCGACGAGGCGTTTTTGAGTCTGTCAATCTTGGTCGGACTTCGATGGCGAACGATGACGACGTCGTAGGCATCATCTGCAGCAACGGTCCCCCCGACGCTGCTTACTGCTGTGACGAGATGGCCGGCGTTTTTACTGCCGATGAAGACCATCGACGCGTCTTCGTTTCGTGCCACTTGCCGCAGGCGATTCGCTATCGTGCCGGATGGAGCGAACCGATCGACGATTTTGTATTGGAACCCGGCAGTCGGACAGACATCGGTCACCTGCTGGTGTAACCGTGAAACGATGGATTCCATGTCGAACGCTTCGTTCCCGTCGATCCAGCCCTTTTCTCTGGCATAGTTTCTGTCGTCCTTGGGGATAACGCTAACCGCCATCACGTCTTCGTCAAATACTTTGCCGAACTCGGTGGCGCGGACGAGGGCTGCTTCAGCAAGGTCCGAGCCATCGAATGGAACGATCAGGGTCATGCTCGAAAATTGTTAATCATTAATGAAAACACATATGCCTGTTTCCAGCCATTGAGAAGCCGACGGTCCGATCAACGTTTGGCATTCGAGGATTTCACCACGGCCAGTTCGCCGGCGGCAACGGGAGATCATCAGGCAGGGCATGGCACAACTGTACCCCCGGTGATACCGGCTGGTCACTCCGTGTTCGCAGCGAGCGAACGAATCGGGAATCGGTTCGCAATCACATGACGGCCTCCATCGCCCCTTTAGACCCGACGAAGTGAAAATGACCGTTCTCGCGACGACTCAATGACCCCCGGCCCCGCGCCGCCATCATTTCCCGTCCAATTCGGACAATAACCGCTTCGTCGAGGGGAGTAACCGATCATCGGCGGGCGGGTCGGCGAACCAGGCGGCGCCCTGGAGTTCGCTCGGTTGGATCGCCACCGATCCGCCCGCGTAGTCGGCCACGAAGAACACTCGAAGAACGTGCAGTCGTTCGTCGGAACCCTTGCAGGTGGCGATTTCGTGTCGGAGGTGCCCGATCCCGGTCACCGTGACCTCGAGATCGACCTCCTCGGCGATTTCCCGCCGGGCGGTCGTCTCGAGGGGTTCCGTACCCTCCTGGCCGCCGCCAGGGACGCCCCACTTCGACCCACCCCGGCCCAGGATCAGGAGCACGCGATCGCGCTCGGCCCCGTCCACCGCCATCGTTTCCGAGAGTGGTGGCAACTGTTCGGGCGTCCGGTGAATCAGGGCGTACGCGCTTCCGATATAGCCGTTTTCGGACATGGCTCGCCACTCCTCGAACGTTTCGGGATCGGGAGAGTCGTAGCGCTCGCGAACCGGGGCCTCGCCGAAACGATCGAACAGGCGGTCTCGACGCCGCTCGATCGTCTCAAGATTGATGTCTTGCGGGGGCATGGAGATGCCGTTCTGGGCGGTGAGGGCAAGTACCCGACGGTTTGTGACGAGTGGACTCCCTTTCCGGGACGGTCACACCTAACCGACCGGGGCTCCCATCTCGGCGTGAATGCGCGAATCGACCGTCGGTGGCTTCCTGGTGCTCGTAGCGGCGGCAGGGTTTGGGACCCTGGCGATCTTCGGCAAATTCGCCGAGGCGGAGGGGCTCTCGCGCCCGACGTTGCTCCTGTTCCGGTTTCTCATTGGTGCCGTAGTGGTCTGGGGTGGCCTCCTGGTCAGGGGCGATTCGGTCGCCATCGACGGGCGGCCCTGGCGGGCGACGGTCGTCCTGGGGGTGCTCTATGCCTTCTTGACGCTCGCGTACTTCTGGGGACTCTCGTTCATGACGGCCAGCCTGGCGGGCATCGTGTTCTATACGTACCCGATCTACGTGTTCGTCCTCTCCGCCGCGTTCCTCGATGAGTCGTTTACTGCGCCGGTGCTTGGAGCACTTGGTCTCGCACTCGCAGGCGTCGTGCTCATCGTCGGTGTCGAGTCCGGGTCCGTCAAACTGCTGGGGATCGTCCTTCTCGTTGCAGCGGCGGTGGCCTATGCCGTGTACAATATCGCCGGGCGGGTGCTGACCGCGGACACTCGTCCGCGGGTGCTCACGGCCTATGTCCTCCTGGCGGCCACGGTCGTCCTGGCGTTCCGGTGGCTACTGGCCGGTCGCGGACTCCCACGGACGCTCACGCACTGGTGGATCGTCCTGGGCATCGGCGTGCTCGGGACCGGGATGCCCCTCCTCTTTCTCTACGAGGGATTGGGGCGCCTCGAGGCGACCCGGGTTAGCATCATCAGCACGGCCGAACCGGTGGTGACGGTCCTCCTTGGCGTGACGATCCTGGACGAGACCCTGGCCCCGAGTACCGTAGTCGGCGGCGTCCTCGTCCTCCTGGGGGTCACGCTGGTCCAGATATCGCGGGAGCAACGAGAGTGGGTGTTGTCGAAAGTCGGGCTCCGATGATGGCAGCGTTGGCAGCCCGCGATGCGGTGCTACACCAGAAACCGAACGAGCCACAGCGCACCCATACCAGAGGCCATCACTGCAAGCACATTCTCGGTTCGCCAGGCCACGCCCGCCGCGATCCCACCGGCAATCAATCGATCGATGGCGAGGCCGCCGGCCTCCGGCCCGAGCGTGACGAACGAGGGGAGGACCAGGGCCGCCAGCACCGCTGCGGGAACGAACCTGAGCGCCCGTTCCACCCCGGTCGGGATCTCGTCGAGTCGCCCGAAGAGAGCGATGAACGAGACGCGAAGGGCGAAGGTCACGACGCCGATGACGACGATCAGGCCTGCGATGGCAGGGTCCGAGTAGCTAGTCGGCATTGGCCCCTCCTGAGTCGCTTCCATTCGATTCTTCCGCGAACCTCTCGGTCGCGAGGCCG
>JBKEGM010000240.1:0-4702 GCA_046710005.1 Natrialbaceae archaeon | reverse complement strand
GAGAGAGCGTTACCAACGAATCGGCCGGGAATCAGACGGCAACTGCGAGCGATCGAAACGGGAACGCCACGACCGGGAATGCAACGACGAACGAGACCGCCCCCAACGCATCGACGAACGCATCCGCACGAAACGAAACGGGGAACGCGACCGACATCCGGTTGACGCCCGAGGATGGCGAGCGGAACACGTCAGAAAGCATTCTGGCCGACGAGTTCGCCGAACTCGAGGCGGATCGAGCGGATCTCGATGATCTTGACCCCGATCTCGACAGCCAGATTGCGGAACTCGAGTCGTTGAATGAGTCGGAGATCGACGATCTCGTCGCCAAAACACTGTCCGGTGACGAGAACCGGTCCTCGCAGGCGCTCGCCTTCATGCCGGATTCGTACGACCCGGGGGATTCCCAGGCTGACGCGACCCTGCTGGTGGTGACACAGGAGAGCCCCGGCGGATCGTTCGCCCCAGGAGACGCACCCGACGAGATCGAGGATTCACAGGCGGCGATGGTCGACCTCGATCCGGACGATGGATCGATGTCCATCCTCGTGTACGGCGACGGGATCGTTTCCGCCGAGATACTGGACTCGCTGACGGATAGCGTCCTGCTGGTTGGCCCGCTCGCCGCAGTATTCGTGTTGCTTGTCCTCGTGGTCGTCTACAGGGATCTGCTGGACATCCTGCTCGGGTTAGGAGGCATCGCTCTGGTCCTCCTCTGGACCTTCGGCGTGATGGGCTGGTTCGACATCGCGTTCAGCCAGCCGTTCATCGTCGTCCTCGTGTTGCTCATCGGGCTGTCCATCGACTTCGGCCTCCACGTCGTGATGCGCTATCGCGAGGAGCGCCCGGATACTGACGTCGCCCCGAGCCAGGCCATGGCCGTGGGCCTGGGCAGCGTTGGGATCGCTCTGGTCTACGTCACAACGACAACCGTGATCGGCTTCCTCTCCAATCTCACGAGTCCGCTGACGATCTTCCGGGAACTCGGGATCGTCAGCGCCATCGGGATCGTCGCCGCCCTGCTCGTCTTCGGCGTCCTGGTGCCGGCAGTAAAGGTCGAACTCGACGCGTTCTTGGAGTCACGTGGGATCGATCGCGTCAAACCGGCGGTCGGGACCGGCCGCGGCCCCGTGAACCGGATCCTCGACACCGGGGCGACGCTGGCCACGACCGCCCCATATCTCGTCATTATCGTGGCCGTCCTCATTAGCGGGGCCGGCGTCTATGGCGCAACGGACATCGAGGCCAGCTTTGAGCAGTCGGACTTCCTCGCGGAGGATCCGGACGACTGGCTCAAGGACCTCCCCGATCCGATCGCCCCGGGGACCTACACGGCGGAGACGGCGATCGACACGCTCGATTCGGATTTCGTCCGGCGGGATACGACCGCGACGATTCTCGTCAGGGGTGACGTGACGGACGTCGGGACGCTCGACCGACTTGAGACCGCGCGGGCAAACGCCTCGGACATGAGCGTTACCGAAACCTATGCCGACGGCGAGGCGGCGGTCACCGACCCGATCACGGTGATGGATCGGGTTGCCGCCGAGAACGAATCCTTCAACAAGACGCTCACGGATGCAGACACCGACGGGGATGGGGTCCCCGACGAGAACGTCACTGGCGTGTACGACGAACTCTACCGGGTCGCCCCGGACGAGGCTGGAGACGTGATTTATCGGGAGGACGGCGAGTACGAGGCGATTCGGATGGTCGTCACCGTGCAAGGGGATGCCGAGAACGAGGATGTTACCGAACAGATGGACTGGGTCGCCGAGGACGTCGATGGTAACGGGGCCTCGGCGATCGCGACGGGCGACGTAATCGTCAACCAAATCACGGCCGACGAATTGGCCGAGACGGCCGTCCTGAGCCTGATCGTTGCCCTCCTGTCGGTCCTCATCGTCCTCACGGTTGCCTACCGGATTACTGAGGGGAGTGCCACACTCGGCCTCGTGACGATCATCCCCGTGGCGTTCACGCTGACGTGGGTGCTCGGGACGATGGCGCTGCTCGACATCCCGTTCAACATCGTCACCGGGATGATCACCGGGCTAACGATCGGGTTGGGCGTGGACTACAGCCTTCACATTAGCGAACGCTTCAATCAGGAACTGGAAACCGCCGAGACGATCGCGGACGCGCTCCACGAGACTGTCATCGGGACTGGTGGCGCACTACTCTCGAGTGCGACGACGACGGCCGCCGGCTTCGCGGTGTTGCTCGTGGCGATCCTGCCGTTCCTCCAGTCATTCGGCCTGATCACCGCACTCACGATCGTCTTCGCCTTCCTCGCCAGCGTGTTCGTCCTGCCGAGCCTGCTGGCGGTCTGGGCTCGATTCGCAGGATACGAGGAGGAACCAGCAATGGACACGACCGACGAGTTCGTTTCCGAGGAAGTACCGGACGAGATGACCGCTCCCGACGAGCCGCTGGTAACGCGAACGATCGACGAACAATATGTACTGCCCGAGCACAACATTCCGGTAAGCGTCTCGGTTCGTGGGATCGAGGGGCGTGTCTCCCTGCGGGAGAGTGCCCCAAGTACCGTCGAGGAATTCGAGATATCGCCGGACCCGGTTGCGATGACCCATCAGGACGGGACGGTGACCGTGTTCTGGGACCTCGAGGCGTCCCAAAGCGAAGCGACGGTCTCGTACAAAGCCTCGCTACCGGAGGGGTCCGGTGATGGTGACGAACTCCCGTTCGAAGGCGTCCTCGAAGACGAAGTTGGCCGCCATCAGGTCGACGGTGACCAGACCACCACCGTCGTCAGCGACGTCTTCCAACGGGTTCTCGAACGCGGCTCGGTCACGGACGCGGATCTCGCTCTCGCAGCCGAGAGTGAGGACATCACGGGGACGGAACTCGACCGTTTGCGACGCCGCTGGCTCGACAGCGAGTGACCCGTGCCCAAACCTGTAGGCGGACGGGAACGGACTCTGAGACAGCAATGGAGCCTCGTTTCGAGTTGACCCCGTTTCTCGAGAGGATCGCCTCCAGGCCCGTGGCTCCGGCGGGCGGGTCGGCAGCCGCGGCGGTCGGAGCGATCGGTGCGTCGCTGGCAGAAATGGCGGCGTTACACACGGAACGGAGCGAGGAAACGGACCAGCGCAAGCGGGTGTTGGAAGCGAGACGGGTCCTGTCTGCCGATCGGTCTTTGCTGGTTGGATTAACGGATGCGGATGCCAGGGTCGTCGAATCCGCCTTCGGTGGTTCCTTCCCGAACCTGAGCGGGCCAGTCCGGAGCCGACTCGTCGCAGTGCCGCTCGCCATCGGTGAGGTGTGTCTGGACGCGCTTTCCGAGGCCCGGGCACTCGTTTCGATCGTCAGGGGAAGGGTGACCCAGGACCTTCGAACGACCATCAGGCTCCTCATAGGCGCGTTTCGAGGTGCGTTGGAGACGGCCGAACGCAATCTCGATCTGGTCGGGGGGACGGACCATGACCGATTGGCTGACCGAGTGGCCGACGTGGCACCATCTGCCGAGAAGGTGATGTGGTGATGGGGGATACGACATCGAAACTCCAGACGGACCCCCGGTCGCCGCCGTCGGTGATCTGCAAGGTCACATCGAAGCGCTCGAAGGGATCGGTCGACACTTCGTTCGGACGGTAAACGCACTGTTCCCGTACCTGGAGGATCATTAGGAACCTAATCACCCCGCGACGTCAGGTGGTCGATTCACGACGACATCCGTTCGTATCGGAAGACGATAGAGAGGATGGCCTCAAATCCGGGGGAGCCCCAGAGACGCTTTCGAATCTCTGCGCTCAGTCTTCAACCATGCTACAGGGGTTTGTCTTCAAGGAAGAACAGATAATCTTTCCGGTGGCGATGCGACGCTAACAGACGACAAATGGCGGACAATCCAGCAACAAAGCGCCGATATCGGGTACTTCGAGATCGAGCCGGAGTACGCCTATTTGGAGGCCAACTCGGCAGAAACCGACGCCCGCAGCGCTAGTTCATCACAGCCACGGAGTGGTGGAGACTTGCCAGCAGGGGTGATGGAACTCGGCCTCGAAATCTGGATGCTAACCGTGGGCGGAATCGAACTACCGTTCGATTCGCTTTCGGTTGACATGACCTACATTGACGAGAACGTCCGGGTCCGTTGCTTCGATAACCTGGAGAACAGCAGCTTCCTTCGGTCTGGCTCGATCATCGTCCGACCGGTCCAGAACTGTCATCCGCCGGAGAGCGTGGTTCGGGTCGAGGGGATCCTCTCCGCGTTTCGATCCGGCGAAGATGACCGCGCAAGATTCTTGATCCAAATAGACGAGACTTTCGTCACAAACGAGTATTCTGCCCTCCGTGTCGGAAGTGATCGGTACCGCGAAATCCTCGAAGGTACCGCGGAAGTGAGTGCAATCGGGGACCTCGACGGGGAGCAACGATTGGTCGACTGGCGAGAATAAACGCGTGTCGATTCTGTACGTCCCCACAATGCAGGTTCGATTTCGTCCAGACGTTCGGATAGGCTGGCGGTTCACAAGAGGTCGATTTCGGAGTTCTCGCCTCTTGCCGTAAATGTGGTTAAAATATCAATAAATTTGCGGACCTTCGAAAGCGGTTTCACTTTCCCACCGGTGGCCGAATATTTGATTGCAAGATCGTTCGGGAAACCTTCGGAGTTTGTTTACTGGCTCAAACTGCAATAACGTGGGGCATCAGTATATTGCTGTCGTTCTAACGGTTT
>JBKEGM010000239.1:0-4705 GCA_046710005.1 Natrialbaceae archaeon | reverse complement strand
GCCAATCCGGGCGGTGGAACCGGTGACGACGACGAGATCGAAATCGACAGTGTCAGGGAGTCGCCCCTCGTGGGGTTCGAACCGCGCCGCGACAGGGGTTGGGCATTCCGACCGCTGGAGGATTTGTTGAATGGAACCCGGATAGTCTCGATCCGTGGGTGGCGATAGATAGGCGATCGAGAGTGCCTCGTTGCTCAGGGATTCACTTTGACAATTGTCCAAATTTACCCCTCTGAAAGGATATTCGAACCACTTTGTAAAATAATCTTCTATATAAACCCGCACCTCAACAGCTGTTTGGCTTTTGGAGCGTCAGTGATTCGACTGTCGGAAATTCAATCGACAATATGAATATCTGACGAAATCCAGTGAAAAAGCGAACGGTTGGCCACCCTCGAGGTGGTCCTCAAGGCTCCGTTTGCTTTTCTGACGTCCATCGCAATCATAGTAGTCCTCCTACCTGCGCACCGAAGACGCCGAGAACGATCAAGGATATCCCGAACAGTGCGTAATCGGCTCGCCCGTATTGAAGCTCGAGTAACGATGTTCGCGGCTCGGCTCGCTCGAAGTCCCGTACCGTGAGTGCGTCCGAAAGTTCGTACCCGTACTGGACGATCGACGCGAGGAAGGGAACCAACATCGGGAGGCGGGAACGGGCCTTGGTAATGGGGCCACCTGAAATTTCCAGTCCCCGGGCCAACTGGGCCTCCTCGATGTCTCGAAACCGACTACGCATTTCCGGGACGAGTCGCAGCGTTAGCGAACCAATGAACGCCAGCCGCCAGGGGACCCCGACCAGCGTGAGGCCGCGCTCGAATTCAGTGGCGCCAGTCGTTAGTCCAAACCATGCTGCGACCGATGCCAGGACGAGAAGCCGGATGGCAATCAGGATCGAGGTCAGGATTCCACCGACGGTGACGGTCACCTGGAACCAGCCGAGTGGGAAGGTAGCGAGTTCTTTACCACCCCCATAGAACACCGAATTCACCAGGAGGATGAGGGGAATCAAATACTTGAACGGCGATAGAGCGCCGATCCACTGGCGGAGGGAGAGATCGCGTCCGATGACGACAACCCCGGCCATCACGCCACCGAGTATGAGAAGCCCGGCGATCCCCGGGGCAGTCGCCCCCAACAGGAACAGGGGAACCACGAACGCCAGCTTCGATCGTGGATCGAGGTCCCGATGTGAGAACCGCATCAGTCCACCTCCGAAGTGACGTCCAGCTCGGCGGCCGCCTCGAGCGACTGCGGAGTCCGGTCAAGCCCCTTCCGATGGGCCCATTCGACGATTCCTGGTGGCCGTATTCCGGCCCCGAGCAACCGTTCGAGATCATCGAGTACCGCGCGTGGGGTCCCTGTCCGTGTGACCTGCCCGTCTCGAATAATGGAGACGGTATCGGCGAACTCGAAGGCGAAATCGGCGTCGTGGGTCGAGAGGAGGACGGTTTGATTCAAATCTGACAGGACTGCCCCGAGTTTCCGTTCTGCGTGACGGTGGAGGTGAGTGGTGGGTTCGTCGAGCGCGAGGACCGCCGGAGCGCCCGCAAGCACGGACGCGATCGAAACCATTCGCTGTTCACCCCCAGAGAGGGACAAGGGCATCCGGTCTCGGAGGTGGACGATCTCCATGGCCTCCAGGGCGACCTCGACGCGTTCGTCCACGTTTAGCCCGCGGTTCGACGGGAAGAACGCGACCTCGTTTTCGACGCTTTCCGCGAAGAACCCGTTCTTGGGGTTTTCCGGCGCATACCCGACCACGGGCGTTCCCCCGTCCGCGTCATCACCGCCGTTACCGATTTCGATCACGCCGGCATCGGGCTCACGAAGTCCAGCGATTAATCGGAGGAGCGTGGTCTTCCCCGCCCCATTGGCGCCCATTACCGCGTGGATCTCTCCAGCCGACACATCGAGCGACGACCCGGTCAAGACCTCCCGATCGTCGCCATGATAGGCGTACCGGACGTCCGTCGCCGAAATTCTGGCGGCCTTAGCCATCGGTCCCGATCGGCACCTCCTGTCCACGGGCGCCTCGTTCGAGTGCCAGTTCGGTCGAAAAGGGGAGTTTGACCCCTGTTTCCCGTAACGTTGGTGTGAGGGAGCGCGGATCGCCGCGGTCACTCACCCGGCCGTTTTCCAGCAGGACGACCCGATCCCCTCGAGGAAGGAGATCCCGGAGGTCGTGTTCGGCAATCACGACGCTCGTTCCCCTTGATCGGAGGTGGTCGATCGCGTCGAGGACCAGTCCCGCGTTGTAGCCGTCAAGCGGGGCGAGGGGCTCGTCCAGGACGAGGACCTCGGGGTCCGTGACCAGCATCCCCAAGATAGCTACCAGCGTCGTCTCGCCGCGGGACAGTTCGTCGACGTCCCGATCGAGCAGGGTCGTCGCGTCTAACCTGGCCGCGTGGCCCTCGATCGTCCGGGCCATAGCTTCGCGATCCATCCCCCGGTTCTCCAGGCCGAAAGCGATGTCTTCACGGACGGTCCGTCTGACGAGTTGCACTTCCGGATGCTGGAAGACGAGGCCAGTCGGCCCGTCGTGTTCGATCGATCCCTCAATTTCGAAATTCTTGCGTCGGTCCAGGACGCCGGTCAATGCCTTGGCCAGCAGGCTCTTGCCAGCCCCCGGTCCGCCACAAAGGAGGACCGTTTCGTCCTCGTGGACGGCGAAATCCACGCTCTCGAGGAGTCGCGTGCCGTCAGCCGTCAGCACCGATAGCGATTCGGACTCGAGAAGAGCCATTACTGCAACTGTGGGACGCGCGATTCGACCGCTTTCGACAGAGGCAACGCCACTGCGAGTCCGACGACGGCTTGCAGCACGTCCATCGGGAGTTCGTTCCCGATGGCGTATGGGAAGCCAATGAGGTAGGCAGACGCGACGAAGTAGCCAACGATCATGATTGGTGCCCCAACTGCGACGGCGAGGACTTTCCGGCGGGGATCCTGCCCCGCAAGATAGCCGACGACGGCGCCTTCCAGTCCCTTGACCACGAACGTAATCGGAACCCACATCATGTACCCGAGATATGCGTCGGCCGCGGCGGCCCCGACGCCCCCGGCGAGACCTGCTACGATCGGGCCGAACAGGAACGCTGCCGTATAAATGAGAACCTCGCCCAGATTGAAATATCCGGCTCCAATGCTGATCGGCATCGCGTACGTTGCGACAGCGACGGCCGCCGCGAAGACTGCGCTGAATGCGACGGTTCGTGCGTTCAGGGCCTGGTCGACAACGTCACGCGTGTCGTCCAAAAACTCCCTCACGGACGTTGCGTTCATTAGTGTTAGACAATGAACGGCCCCCGGCGAAAACCGTTTCGTTACGGGAACCCGACGAGGGTTCCACTGGCTCCCCGACAAGTCCTAGTGGTTTCGGTCCCCGAGGACTACACATGTGTGGGCGGACATCACTCTACGTCGATCCAGACGACATCGTTGAGCGCTTCGATGCGGCGCTCGACTTCGAATACGAGCGTCGGTACAACGTCGCGCCGGCCGATGATCTGGCGGTCATCCCCGACGACCGCGAGGAGACGATTACGCGTCAAGAGTGGGGTCTCGTCCCGTCGTGGGCCGACGATCCTGATGCGGGGCCGCGCCCGATCAACGCCCGCGCCGAAACCGTGGACGAGAAGCCGACCTTTCGTGTCCCCTTCGAGCGCCAGCGCTGTCTCGTTCTCGCCGACGGGTTTTACGAATGGGGCGGCAGTCGCGGGAGCAAGCAACCGTATCGGATCCATTTGGCAGACGATGAACCGTTCGCGATGGCCGGGCTCTGGGACCGATGGGAAAACGGGACGACGATCGAGTCCGTGACGATCGTCACGACCGAAGCCAACGAGATCGTTGCGCCGATTCACGACCGAATGCCAGTCATTCTCGACCCCGATGAGGAACGCGATTGGCTGCACGCCGACCCGTCGATGGCTCACGATTTACTGGATCCGTATGGCGGTGACGACCTCGAAACCTATCCGATCTCGACTGCCGTGAACGATCCGTCGAATGACTCCCCGGAGGTACTGGTCCCCGATGATCGAGGCGAGCAGAGCGGTCTTGATGACTTCGGAGTCTGACCAGGCCCCGGCACGATTTCGGTTCGAGGGCCTCCACAACCGTTAGGGGGTGTCCGGCTCCATTCCGGACGTGACCTTTTACGAATCACTCGCGGACCGATCGGTCCTTATCGAGGACTACGATCGATCCACCCGACGGCGGGCCACGTCGAGCGACTTCACTCGTGTATCTACTGTGTTCGTTCTGCAGGGGCGGGACAAAACGGGTCGTGGGGAGGACGTTACCTACGACGAGACCGAACACGAACTGCTCGCGGCCGGTGAGGCGACCATCGACCTCCCGCCGCCCGGCGAATACACGGTGGACGAGTTTTCGAACCGTCTCGACGCCGTCGGCCTGTTTCCGGCCGAAAATCCCGAGAGCGAGGCCTACAGGCACTACCGACGGTGGGGCCTGGAAAGCGCCGCGCTCGACCTCGCGTTGCGGCAGGCGGACACCAACCTTGGGGCGGCCCTGGACCGCTCGTACGAACCCGTGGAGTTCGTCGTCAGCACTCGCCTTGTTTTCGAACCCGGTAGTCGTCTTTGAAGACCTCAAAGACATGCGAGACTCCATTGACTACGGCACACGGATGAACCGTCGCCTGCACTCACTCCCATTCGCTGCAGTTCAAGATATGGTGTCG
>JBKEGM010000238.1:0-4729 GCA_046710005.1 Natrialbaceae archaeon | reverse complement strand
AAACCTACTTGAAGGTATGGATTACGCAGCGTGGAATATCCTGCCATGCCATCGTCGGTGGGTTGTGAAGGGCAGTGTCCGATTCATCCCCGTCCTAAAGGACGGGGCTTTCTCCTTGATTCTCCGTAACCCCTGCCCGCGTTATCGTTTCGATCACCGAACATGATTTGAACCGAGACCTCTCGATACTGCTCGATCCGCCACTGGGGGACGGCGTCGTGGACGAGACCGTCCTGGACGCGATCAACGCCGCCGGCCTACCGGTTAAACCCAAACGATGCAGTTCTTCGCCCCCGAGGAGGACGTCCCGGACTGGATCGACACCGACGACCTCCCGGTCAAAGGGTAAGGGGCGCGAGGTGCCGATGACCCCATTCTACGGGCGAGGCAAGGCGATACGCGGGTCACGTATCCCAGGCATCGCCCGCAAACTAACCTTCGGTCGTGTCCCTTTCCGGGGGCACGGTCATGTCATGGGGCGGCCCTGGAACGGGTCGCCTTCTATTCATTCACTCATGCAACACAGCAACGACGTCAAGCCACGACAGTATCGTTCGACACCCACCAACCCACGCCAGGGGGCCCGGCCGTGATCCTCGGCGCCATCGGCTACGACATCGCCGTGGCCGTCGACCCGGAGAGCTACGAGATCGTGGAGGACGCTCGCGGTCGAGCGTGGGCTTTCGAGATGGACGAAACAACCCAAAGACAGCTTGGCGAGGCCGTGCTCGAGGCGCTGCCGTCCGGGGCGGATCCCGACGCCGTCAAGGTGCAACCGGGTTACGTCCGGGTCCGCATCCCGAAACCGGACTACGACGTCCAAATCCACGAGATCGTGTCCGCGCTAAGAGATGCGGCCGACATCTACAACGACCGCCACGCCGACTATGCGGACACCACTGTGGCCTTCTCGAAAGACCGTTTCGTCGGAACGTACCTCCCGGAGGACCGACCGGATCGCGAGGCGTTCCTGGCCCGCGAGGTGGACCAAGAGACGGCCCCCGGCGCCGATGAACCCGTGTGGACCTACACCCGCGAGGACGCCGGCGAGGCGGCGCTCGGCGCCGACACGCGGGTGGCCTATCGGACGTTCATCGCCTTCGACGCCGACGCGCTCTACAACCCCGGTCGGTCCAATTACGAGACCATTACGCTGGCCGTCGAGTGGGATCGCGAGGAGGTACACGACCACCTGCGGAGTGTCGTGGAGGACCCCGTCCCCTGGCCCGGTGACCCTCGCGACACCATGCCTCGGGTGGCGGTCTATCCGACGCACGTCGAGATGGACTTCTACGGCCAGAACACGGGCGCGCCGGCCGCCGTTGCCCGGAAGATGCGGCGGGCGTTCCTCAAGTACAACCGCCACCGGCCGATCGACGACGAGCGCTCGCCGACGAACACCAAGGCGAAACACCCGCCGGTATCGTTCACGGGATCGGCGTTCGTGAGGGCACTCGACCAGGGTAAGAGCGCCGAGGAGTGGATCGACGAGCACGGCCTCGACGAGATCGACGGCCAGCCGGTCGACCCCGACCCCGACCCCGAGGAGGACGTCGAGAGCGGGACAATCGACAAACTCAATCCGTTTTCGTAGTTAGGATTGAAGTTCTGTGTTCAACTTCTCTCTGACCGACTCAAGTGTTTCATCGGTTCCATGCTCCTGTGCATATGAGTCAACCATTTCAAGAAGCATTTCGATCTGTGTGTCGGACAGACGGCTAATAGTGTCAATTTTCTCATACTGCTCTCTAAGACGTTTAGTCAATCCGGCAGACGGCCCATTTTCATAATACCAGTCTAACACTCCGCCAAGCTTCCTTGACTCGTCTTCCGAGAGTTCAAAAACAGAGGTAGTTGTTCCAGAACGCTGCCCCGTGTTTTCGGCAGTTTTGTATGCGTCATAGACGAGCCAAATCCACATTGGGACCGCAAAAACCAATCCAATACCGGTCAATGCTAAGGCGACTACTACAATTCCCGCAATAATCCCTTTCGCAATTTCGCCGTTATAGACTTGGCCCAGTCCAGGTATTAGAAATGAAGCGACACCAGCCAGTCCTGAATCCTTCTCATTCTGGGTTGAGTCAGGTTTTACCTCTGGGTCTTTTTGGCGGATACCGCATTCAGGACATATCTCGGCCCGTTCACTAATCGTTTCGCCACAGTCTCTACAATATACCTGATCCGAATTTAGAGCATCGGACATGGTCTATAGAACTCTTCGGTGGGATGGTAAATCGACGACACGGAATCCGATCAGTTGGCGACGGCCGAAGGATCGTATTGTGTCGGGAACGGTGCGACGATTGTCCTCGGGAAGTACTGATTCCCGACATCGTTTTGAATGACGACAATGGGTCTGTTCGTTCCACGGCCTTCGGTTCCCTTTGTGGGGTTCAGAGCAACAATGACGATGTCGCCGCGACGCACCTGCACGTCTCAACACCGCAGAAATCACTCGCTCCATTCCGGTGAATCGCCGAGACGCTGGGTTGCCTCTGAGGACCCGACTTCCATTTCCTCGGCGAGTTGTCGTGATCGCTCAGCCCGTTTTCGGTAGCCTTCAGCAAGCCGATGTTCGTCCGTCGGCGGTTTGAGACGGATTTCGTCATTAACCGCTACGAAAACGACGTCATCGCCACTCCCGATACCATGACGCTCACGCAATTCTTTGGGAATGGTCACTTGGCCCCGCTCTCCAACCTTCCGCGTGTATTCGGGCATGGCCATTCATACTTTTTTCATACCTATGGCGTTATCGGTGGGGCGACTCTTCTACGGGCGAAGGCACAGAATCGCGTCCCGTGGTGTCGAAGGGAACGATACCCACCTTGGAATTGAACACCGGGACGAGATCTTCGAGTTCGTCCACACGCTGGCTCACATCCCCCAGTCGCGTCCCCTCGCACTTCCCGTCTCACCATTGACACCCGTCACGACGCTCAAGCCCGATTCTCGTCAGACGCGTCCGCGGCGGTCGTGAATCCGAATGTAGCACGGTCTCGCGGTGGGGCCGAAATAGTCGACGCGATCACGGAACGAGACCTCGTCGTGTTCGAGCCCCGGGAGGTCAAGCGATTCCTCGACGTCTCAGCACGCAACGCTGACCGGACCCTCGGTGAGATGGTGGAAAAGTGACTGGCCCGCGGCCGGTACATCCCCGCGACGACGGACCACGCCCTCGAAAACTACCCAATCGATCCCGACCGCCTCGAACAAAAGATGACGTGCTCGGTGACCCCTGCCCGCGTTACCGTTTCCATCACGGAACAGGAATTGAACAGAGACCTCTCGATACTGCTCGATCCGTTGCTTGGGTACGTCGTGGACGAGACCGTCGTGGACGCGATCCACGCCGCCGGCCTACCGGTCAAAACCGAACGCTGCTGACCGAGCATCGAGTCTGATAGCGGTACGATGTGCGAAGCCCTCGCTTTTGATCACGCCGGGGACTTACCGCTATACCCGATACCGAATCACTACTCGCCGGTGGGGCCACCCTGACGATCACGGCCCGATTCCATGCCGGACCGCATGAACGTCGCGAGGATCCGGCCGATCCGCGAATCCCCGGTCCACATCGCTTCCTCGTCGACGGCTTCGTCTTGGGTCTCCGCGGCGAGAAGGACCGTCCGGTCGTCGACCATCAGGGCGCGACCGGCGAAGTCGGCCGGGTTGTCCCCGGACATGACAAAGACGTCAACTGGAGCGTCCGCGAACCGGTCACGCAAAGAGCGGTCTGCGGTGACGACGGTGACCGCCACGGCCTGGGCGCCAGCATCCCGTAATGCACCATCGATATCCTCGGCCAACGAGTCGGCCGCGGGGGCCACGAAGACGACGGTGTGATCCGCACTGCCGACCAGCGTGACGACGCGGTCGTCGATCGGTTGGCGGCCCCGCAACGTCGAGACGTCCCGGCCGGTCCCCCGGTCGGTGTCGCTCGTCCGGATGGATTCGAGGCGGTCGAACGCGCGTTCGGTTTCCGTCTCCAGGCGCTCGGTGAGGAGTTCGCGGGCTGTCGAGAGCGATACCGGCCGGTAGGCTTTCGGCGACGACTCGACGACCTCGACGAGCCCGCGTTCCGCCAGGTCGTCGGCCGCCCCGTAGACCTGTGACCGGGGGACCTCCGAATGCCGGCTCACTTCCTGTGCGGTCCCCGTTCCGAGCTGTTGGAGGGCGACGAAGACCTGCGCCTCATAGGTCGACAGTCCGAGCGTTTGCAACGCCGCCACCGCTTCGCGCTCGCTCATGTCCCGTGGCTCACCTGTAGGCCCGTCCAGTTGCTTGACCGTTGGGTTCGAATCATCGTCAGTCTGTTCTCTATCTCTGACTTTCTACCCGCCAACCTTTCCAGCGATCCATCGATTGGCCGGGACAGTCGGCGAATCCCATCTCATGGGATCGGTCCCCTGTGGCGATTCTATCGCCGGCGGTGACACGATGTTGATGGTGAATGGCTGGAAAAGTAAATATAGTAGGTTTCTACAAACACTTACAAGCCTTCAGCCATAGCTACGGACGACACCCCGCCGAGCGACGCCCGGTGGGGAGAGCACTCCCATCGCGCTGGGACGGGCAGTCCCCGTTCACGACACCGACACCTCTCGAAGGGGCTCCCGATCAGCCAGGATACCGATCCATGTCAGGAAAACTGTCCCGCTGGTATGCGGACTGGATAACGGCGCACAGCACGTTCGTCATTATTGCCATCCTCGCGATTACGGCA
>JBKEGM010000237.1:0-4771 GCA_046710005.1 Natrialbaceae archaeon | reverse complement strand
GATCTTTGCCGGGGTCGGGGCGTTTACTGGCTCTTATGCCGTTGCCGGCGGGACACGGGGGTACCTGCTCGAACCCTTCGCCTCGCTATTGACCCGGTACACGCCGCCAGTCGTGTTCCAGTACCTGCGGAGCGAACTGGGATCGACTCTCCAGGGGTTCATGGCCACAGCGCTGGCCGTCGGGGCGGTTGCCGTCATCGTATTCGTTTCGCTCTGGATCGCCGGTCGAATCGATCGGCCGAGGGTGGGATCGCCGGTGGCCGGCGTCGGGGCGATAGCGGTCACGGCGGTTTCGACAGGAACTGTCGCCCCGGCGATCGGTGCCGGCGTTGCTGCGGCCCTCGTCGTCGGGGTCGGAGAGCTGGCGGCTGGCTGGCCGAGTCTCCCCCCAGCGAAGAACGATCGCCGTCGGTTTCTTGGCGGGCTGGTAACTGCAGGGGGCATTGCCGTGTTCGGTCGAGCGATCGGAGACCTGGAGTTCGAATCCTCGGGGACCGAGAGGGAACTCCTCGCGGAGAGGGGGACGAAGCTGGAGGGGGTCGACCAGGACGCGATTGAATCCCTTCTCGGGTCGGCAGCCAGTCGATCCCTCGACATCGACGGCATCGAACCGCTGGTGAGCGATGACTTCTACACCGTCGACATCAACCAGGTCGATCCCGATGTTATTGCCGGTCTCTGGTCATTGTCGATCACTGGAGCCGTCGATACGGAGCGGACGGTGGACTACCTGACGATCCGCGATATGGAACCGGAACACCGATTCGTCACGTTACGCTGTGTGAGCGACGAGGTGAACGGGCATGCCATCGACAACGCCCTCTGGACTGGCGTTCCGTTCTCGAAGGTTCTCGACGAGACGACCCCAGGGGGCGAGTACGTCAAACTCCACGCGTCCGACGGCTACTCGGTCGGGTTCCCGCTCGCTGCCATCGAGGACGGCTTTCTCGCCTACGGCATGAACGGAAAAGTCCTCCCACGGGCCCATGGGTTCCCGCTCCGGGCGCTGGTCCCCGGCCACTGGGGGGAAACCAATGCCAAATGGCTCACGGAGATCGAAATCACCGAGGAATTGGAGGACGGCTATTGGGAGAGTCGTGGCTGGGAGGGCACGGGCCCAGTCCACACCGTCGCGAAAATCCATACGGTCAATCGTAGAGCGGACGGTCGGATCGAGGTCGGCGGCCCGGCCTACGCCGGGACGCGGGGCATCTCCGGGGTGGAGGTGTCCACCGACGCCGGCAACACTTGGCAGTCGGCCGAACTCTCCGAGCGCCTGCCCGGCGACGACGTCTGGCGCCAGTGGCGCTACGAATACGACGCCCCCGGCCAGAAACACGCGGTCTACGCGCGAGCCATCGAGGCCGACGGAAGCGTCCAACCCGACGAATTACAGGAGCCGTACCCCGAGGGACCCACTGGATACGCGAACCGAACGCTGGAGCCATGACTGGGGCGCGTCGAGACGGGTCTCCGTCCGCCACGCGTCGGACGCTCCGGAAGGCTTTTTAAACTACCGAGTCTCGAATCGCACGATGTCTCGCCTCGGTGACCTGTTCGGGGACCTCTTCGACGACGCGGATGCAGTCTTGCTGTTTGCCCCGAGCGGCTCGTATTACGACCGGTTCGACGAGCTGGAGGACGACCTTCCCGTAATTGTCGTCGGGGCGGAAAACGCCCACGACGTCGACGGGTTCGTCGAACTCCCAATGGAGTTCAGGAACGTCAGGCAACGGATTCGCTTCGGCGTACAGGGAGCGATCGAACAGGAATACGTCGAGGAGGGCGAGGACGTCGTCTGTGGTCTCAACATCTTTGGCGGCGGAATCGATACCGTCACCCGGGTCCGGGCGGACGAATCGGTCGAATCCGGGGTGTACGACCTGTTCGTGAACTCCCGTGCGGAGCCGAACGTCATCCGGGACGTGTTCCAGGTGTCGATCGAACTCGGGAAAAAAGGCCAGAAGGGTGAACCGGTCGGGGCGCTGTTCGTCGTCGGCGACGCCGGCAAGGTCATGAACAAGTCCCGGCCGCTGAGCTACAATCCTTTCGAGAAATCCCACGTCCACGTTGGCGATCCGATTGTCAACGTAATGCTCAAGGAATTCTCTCGGCTCGACGGCGCGTTCGTCATCTCGGACTCGGGGAAAATCGTCTCGGCGTACCGGTACCTCGAACCGTCCGCCGAGGGCGTCGACATTCCCAAAGGGCTCGGGGCTCGCCATATGGCCGCCGGTGCGATCACCCGGGACACGAACGCAACGGCGGTCGTCTTGAGCGAGAGCGACGGCCTCGTGAGGGCGTTTAAGGGAGGCGAACTGGTGCTCGAGGTCGATCCGGAGGAATACTGAATGGATTGGGAACTGTTCGTCGGCCGCCCGCTCGTTCGGGGAACCATCGTCCTGGTCATCGGACTGATCATCGGGATTCTCTTCGGCCGATTGTTCGATCGGATCATGCGGGCCTCGGGCGTCCCGGAAATGGTCGAGGGGACCCCCTTCGAACGGTCAGCCCAGAGCCTGGGGACCGATACGGTCGCCATCGTCGCCAGGATCGCGTCGTGGTTCATCTACGGCGTGACGATCCTCGTCGCGGTAAACGTGGCAAGCGTGTTCCGTCCTGACTTCCTGTGGCTCCAGCTGACGGCGTTCATCCCGCAGTTGTTCATCGCCACGCTCGTCGTCATCGTCGGGTTCGTCGTCGCGGACAAGGCCGAATTGGTTATCAGCGAGCGTACCCGGAGCGTCAAGATTCCGGAGGCCACAATTCTGCCCTGGATCGTGAAATACAGCGTCCTTTACGTGGCTTTCCTCATTGCTTTTGGACAGGTCGGCGTCTCGACCCAGGCACTGGTGGTCCTCCTTGGGGCCTACTTGTTTGCCCTCGTTTTCCTCGGTGGGATTGCGTTTCGCGACCTGCTCCGGGCTGGTGCAACCGGAATGTACATCCTGCTCACCGAACCCTATAGCATCGGCGACGAGATTCGCGTGGGCGACTATCAGGGGATCGTCCAGGGTGTGGACGTGTTCACGACCCGCATCGAGGGTGAGGACGAGGAGGCGATTTTTCCGAACCATCTCGTCTTCGAGAACGGTGTGATGCGGGTTCGGGAGTGATCAGGCGGCGTCGTTTTCGCCGTCGTCATCCGATTCCGCCCCGTCGCTCGCTCCGTCATTGTCGATCCGGCTCGCTGGAACGCCCGCGACCGTGGCCCCTGGCGGAACGTCTTCGGCGACCAGCGAGTTCGCCGCAATTTGTGCCCCGTCTCCGATCTCGACCCCCGGCAAAACGATCGCTCCCGCGCCGATCATCGCCTTCTCACCCACCACGACGTCGCCGACGCGGTATTCCGCCTGCAGAAACTCGTGACAGAGGATGGTCGCGTCGTACCCGACGATGACGTGGTCACCGAGCGTGATGTGATCCGGCCAGAAGACGTCCGGCGTCGCCTCGAGCCCCCACGAGACCCCGTTCCCCACCGTGACGCCGATCCGACGGAGGAGCCAGTTCTTCAGGCGGAGCGAGGGCGATATTCGGACGATCCAGACGACCACGTAGTTGATCGCGACGCGAAGCGGGCTGCGGGCGTCGGGCCAGTGCCGGAGGGAGTTCAGCGGGCCCTGGGTCGGGTATCTGGCGATCCGCTCGTGCCGGTGATCGGCGTCAGCCCACCCGGGTTCGTGCCGGTGATCGTCGTCGTTCACGAGCCCTTGTTCGAGGTGGATCGCCTTGAAACTGGAGGGATAGGGGGACCGTCAGGGGTTTTATTCTTCTCGTAATTCCTCGGCGTGCTCGATCCGTTCTTGGATCAGTACGGCTGACCCGATATCTTCGCGGAGACGGACGCCCTCATCCGGCGCAACGGAGAGGGCGTCCTCGGCGAGGGTCGAGGCTGCGTGGAGGGTTTCGGAAACCCCGACAACGGCAAAGGATCGAGAGGTCGTCGTATAGATTTCGTCCTCGCGTTCGTCGACGCTCGCGTAATACAGGAGCGCCTCGCCGCCCCAGGTCTCCACCGCGTCAGCAACGCTCTCTTGGTCGATCGAGAGTTTTGTCCCGGCGCTCGGATCGGTGGGGTAGCCCTCCGGGACGCCATACTTGCAGACAGTGGCCTTGTCGCTGAACTCCAGTTCGGGAAGCGGGTCGCCCTCGCGGGCCGCCACGATGACGTCCAGCAGCGACGTGTCCATCACCGGCAGGGTGTTCATCGCCTCGGGGTCGCCGAATCGGGCGTTGAACTCGACCACTTTGATGCCGTCGGCAGTAAGCATGAACTGACCGTAGAGGACGCCCTTGTAGCCTGGAAGCGCATCGACAGCGGCGTCGATGATGGAGACGGCTTCCTCGTACTCCGAAATATCCATGAAGGGCAACTCATCCGTGGTGTCGCTGTAACTGCCCATGCCGCCCGTATTCGGTCCCTCGTCGCCTTCGTAGGCGCGCTTGTGGTCCTGGACGGCGGGCGTGGTGCGGACGTCGCCGTTTGCAACCAGCGCCTGGATCGTGAATTCCTCGCCGACGAGTCGCTCTTCGACGACCCATTCTTCCCATTCCGACTCACGCATGTAGTCGGTTGCCTCGGCTGTAGTCAGCTGGTCGCCGGTGACCCGGACGCCCTTGCCACCCGTGAGCCCGGTTGGTTTAACGGCGACGTCACCGTCGTAGTCGTCGACGTATTCACAGGCAGCGTCGACATCGTCGAACACCTCGAAGTCGGGCCACCCCGGAACGTCGTTCGATTGCATGAATTCCCGTTGCCAGGCCTTGTCCG
>JBKEGM010000236.1:0-4793 GCA_046710005.1 Natrialbaceae archaeon | reverse complement strand
ATCCTTCGCGTCCTCGCTCATGTCCCCGAGGACGTCCTCGTCGTCGACAGTTTTCCACTCCCCGCCGGCCCGGTCCTCGAAGGCGGCGAGTGTCGACTCGATGTCTTCACAGCGTTGATCGTTGGTCCCCAGGCGGTTCTCGTTCTCCCCAGCATTCTCGTCGAGGTGGTAACATTCGTCGGCGATCCGTTCGTTGCGAATGTACTTGCCGTCAGGACGCCTGGCGGCCCGCATCCGCGAGTAATACCGTGAGTCCTCGTCCAGTTCGATTCCGGCGGCCTCGGCCTTGTTCTCCAGTTGTTTTAGCTCCACCACCGGCCGATAGTACTCGACGAACGCGTAGTCCGAATCGATCGTGACGCTGTGATCGTGATCCGGCCCTGCCTCGAAATCACGATACTCGTCGGAGAGCAGCGAGCGCGTGGGGTCGAACGGCTGTGTGGCGTCCGGAGCCTCGACCCCTGTGTGGTCCAGCACAGTGTAATACAGGTCGATCAACTCGACCTGATCCTCGCGTCGTTCGGGCGGTAAGTCGGGCTGTTTGATCAGTAGCGGGACGTTTACGAGCGGGTCATAGATCCCGAACTCGTGGCCGTAGAGATCGTGCTCACCGAACAATTCGCCGTGGTCGGCAGCGACGACGACCATCGTGTCCTCCCAGAGGTCCTCAGCTTTCAGCCAATCGAACAGGCGCGTCAGTTCGGCATCCATGTGACGAATTTCGGCGTCGTACAGCCCCTGGATGTCCGTCCATTCGCCGTCGTCGATCGACCGGGCGCCGCAGTTGTACTCCTTGGAGTTCTGGCAAACCTCGGTCGAGTCCACGTCCGGGGCGAACTCCCGTTGGTACTCCTCGGGCGGGTGGTAGGGAAGGTGGGCGTCCATGAGGTTGATGAACGCGAAGAAGGAATCGTCCCGATCGTCGGCGTCATTGATAAACTCCTTCGTCCGATCGATCACCTGCGGCGTTTTCGAGTCAGCCCCCTCGCTGTTGGCGAAGTACTCGTGGAAACGGTTACCCACCGAAACCAACCAGTCGGCCACGCGGCGCAACGAGTCGTTGTCGTTGAGGGCCTTCCAGCCGCGGGCCATTGGGCCGGAAAGGAACTCGCCCGGCATCACTTCGAAGAAGTTGTCTTGGTCGTCGAACCCATCGGTCAGGTGTGTATACGGCGTGATCCACGCGTTCGAGGAGTAACAGGCTGTGGCATGCGTCTCCGATAGCGATTCCGCCAGGGTCGTTGCCCCCTCGAGATACGGGTTCTCCTGGCTGGCGCCGTGCTGGCTGGGATAGAGCCCAGTAAACATCGAGGCGTGGACTGGCAGTGTCCAGGGCGCAGGGGCGACGGCCTCCTCGAAGACGGCCGCCTCCTCGGCGACTGTTTCCAGTCCCGGGGTCGTTGCCCGATCGTAGCCGTAGACCGAGAGGTGATCCTTGCGGACCGTGTCCATGACGACGAAGAGAACGTTCCCCGGCGCGTCGTCGGTGCTCATACCTGGGATCCGGGTGACGACAGGATTAATTCTGTTGCTTTTGGCCTGGTATCGATGCTGGCTCCTGAAAAACTGCCGGTCCGGTCAGAACGGCGCTTCTGGTCCTTCGTCGTCCTCGCCCTCGTCGGCCGAACCCGGACCTGGGAACGATTCGGCGCTTCCCCCGCGACCGCCTGGGTTGGGGCCGCCACCGCCCGGCATACCCGTGTCCGCGTGGACTTTGGTTATTTCGGGGATTTCCTTGGTCATGCGGCTCTTGATCGCCTGGATGGTCATCGGCGAGATGCCACAACCACTGCAGGCACCGGTGAGTTGGATCGTTACTTCACCGGTCTCGGCATCGAGTTCCCTGATCGCAGCGTCCCCACCGTGCATCTGGATTTGTGGAAAGTTCCGCATGAGGAAATTCCCGACACGGTCCCTGAGCTCATTCGCTTCGTCCTGCGATTCCGTACTCATTACTTTCATATACGGAATCACCGCTCTTGTACCTTTGGTTCGCCTAAACCGTGAGGCACCGTGACGAAAGAGTTCATCGGGCCTCCCGGCCTGCGTTATTCTGGGTCAAACACCCGCTGCAACTCCCGCTCCAGTTCGTCGACGTACGCCGAAAGAACCGTCTCGAATCGGTTGGCGCCCACTACGGCGCCGTTTACACGGGAGTATGGGTTCTCGGGCAATTCGATCCTGAAACCATCCGCACCGTCGAAGAACGGTTCGCTCTCGGCCAGAACCCGCTGATCGATCGCATGAATCAATTCGGAGTCGTACTCGCGATCCATCGTTTCGAAGGCGTTTCGGTAGGCTTGCTGGAGTTCCGGGAAGTAGTGCTCGTACTTGTCCTCGAACTTACTCGGGTCGAAGTCAGGCATTGCCAGGAGTTAGTATCAACGCAGATAAGTCGGACGGTGGTGTCCCGACCCACCTCACCCTTCCGATCGGTACTCCTTCCCCGATCGGCCATCCAACGTGATCCATGGGCGACCAGGATCGGACCGACCCACGCGCCTTCTACAACGAGTACGGCCAACGGGAGTGGAACCGCCTCGATCGCGATTTCTTCCATCGTCTCGAATGGGAGGCCACGATCAACCAACTCGACGGGACCCTGCCGGATCCGGGGGCGTCGACTCGGGTCCTCGACGTTGGCGGCGGTGCCGGCCGGTACAGCATCTGGCTTGCAAACCGGGGATACGACGTCGTCCTCGCCGAACCGAGCGAGAGCCAGCGAGACCTCGCCCGGAAGAAAACCGCGGATCGTGGGGTCGCCGACCGGGTCGAAATCCACGCTGGCGACCTACGAACGCTCGGCTACCGCAAAGACGCCTTCGACGCTACCTGCTGTCTCGGCGGACCACTCTCTCATATCTTGGACGCCAACGGCCGATGGGCCGCCACCGAAGAACTCCAGCGGGTCACTGCCCCCGGGAGCCCCGTTTTCGTCGCCGTAATGGGCTTACTCGGAATGGTCCTCCTCTCGGCCCAGCAGGCCGGGAGCGACGACGCCGATTCGCTCCGCGCGATGCCCGACCTGGTCGCCGACCCGGACTACGACGCCGAGTTTCGCCGCCAGCATCCGTTGGCACCCCTCATGGCCGATACTCACTTCTTCAGACGGGAGGAGTTCGTCCATCTCCTCGAACGGGCTGGCTTCACCGTCAGCGACGTTGCCGGTCTGGAGGGCGTGGCCAGCCCTCGTGGTCCGGATCCTGACAAGCTCGACGACGCGGCTCGGGACGCCATCCGCACGGTGAACGACCGCCTTCGGACCGATCCAACCATGGCTGATATCTCCCTTCACATGCTCGCAGTCTGTCGGGCTTGATCGCTCGCGGTCGGTACGGAGAACAGCGATCCCATCCGCGGTAATGTTAGTTTTCTATTATTACTCTCTACCAAGTGGATACCGAGATGGCGTTGGCCGTCTCAGGGCCCCGAACGACGCCGCCAGTAGATTCCCACCAGGAGCAGGAGCGCGAGCGCGACGAGGCCGATCACGAGGACCGGACCGAGTGAACTCCCGTCTTCGTCGTCACCCTGGTCCACCGCTGGTTCGTCTTCGTCGACAACTGCCGGCGGGTCGGCACTCGAACTGGCGACCTCGTTCCCGTTGTCGTCGAGTTCGACCCCAGGAGCACCCCACCGAATCGATCCGGGCGAGCACCGAAGTCCCGAGTGGCAACACGGAAGAGACTCTAGAATTTCCCGAAATCGTTGATGGTAAGGTGAGAATGGCAATCCGAGAGTCAATCTGAAGCGGTTTCCGGTCCCGATTCGCTCGATATCACCCTTCAGCGCCCCGCTGAACCCCCTGTAGTCTAAACATCCACGAACAAAATTTCGTATAGCAATATACAATTTAGCATATAAACTCGGGGCGCTTTTACGGCCCCAAACCCAACCCTGAGTCGACATGGTTCGGAACGTTGCCGGGTTGATGCCGGATCTCGAACCCGAGGACTTCCATGTCCTCTCGGGGGTCGAGCACGGAATGCGCTTTTCGGAGTGGGTCAATCGCGGGAAGTTGCCGGACTTATCTGGGTTGACCCCGGAAGACGTCGATTACCGACTGGATCGCTGTCTCGACCAGGGACTGATCGAGCGCAAGACGATCCAGTACGAGGGCTACAAACTGACGTTCGAGGGGTATGACGCACTGGCATTGCACACCTTCGCGGAACGCGAAACCATCGATGGCGTCGGGGCATCGTTGGGTGTTGGTAAAGAAAGCGACGTTTACGAGGTTCGATCGTACAAACCCCTGGCCCTGAAGTACCATCGCGAGGGGATCACGAACTTCCGGAAAGTGATGAAAGAACGGGATTACACGTCGGACCGCGAGCACGTTTCCACACTCTACACCGCGCGCAAAGCTGCCGAGCGAGAGTATGAAACCCTTGAGACGCTGTATCCGGACGTGGCCGTCCCGCGACCGATCGACCACAACCGCCACGCAATCGTGATGGAGAAAATGAATGGGGTCGAACTCTCCCGGGCCGCCCTCGCCGACGAACAGGTACGTCCCCTGTTGGGACTGCTCCTGGAAGAACTGGCGACAACCTACAAAGAAGGGCGGGTCCACGCCGACATGAGCGAGTACAACGTGTTCGTCGCCGACGACGGCGTGACCATTTTCGACTGGCCCCAGGCCGTCCAAACCGATCACGAAAACGCCGACGAACTCCTCGAACGGGACGTGTCCAATCTCGTGGGCTACTTCCGGCGAAAATACCCGAACGAAACCCCCAAACTCGACGTAAAGGCAATCTCCCGGGCCGTCCGGGCCGGTGAAATCGAAG
>JBKEGM010000235.1:0-4808 GCA_046710005.1 Natrialbaceae archaeon | reverse complement strand
GCCGCGGTGCTCGCCCGCAATGGCATGGAAGGCCCGAAAAACCTCTTCGAGGGCCAGAAAGGCTGGAAAGCCATCGTCTCCGGAGACTTTGGGGTCGACCTGGATCCAGGGTGTTCCCGGGTTCACGACGTGATGACGAAAAAATACGTCGCGGAGACCTACGCCCAGTCCGCGGTGGAGGGAATCATCGAACTCGCCGAGGACCGCGATCTCGATCACGAGGCGGTCGAGTCGATCCATCTCGACACCTTCGGCGGGGCGAAGTTGATCATCGGAGGCGGTGAGGGGTCGCGCTACGAGGTCACCACGAAGGCCCAGGCGGACCACTCGCTGCCGTACATGCTCGCCGCCGCACTGATCGATCGGGAGATGCTGAACGACCAGTACGACCCCGACCGCATCCAGTCCGAGGACGTCCAGACGCTCCTCCGAACGGTCGAGGTCGAGGAGGACGAGTCCTTCACGGAACGTTTCGAAACTGGCGAGATGCCAGCTCGGATCGAGGTTACGATGGACGACGGGACCGCCCACGAAGTCGAGAAGGCCGCCTTCGAGGGCCACCCAACCAATTCCATGTCCTGGGAACAGATCGACGGGAAGTTCGAGGACATGACCCGCAACCGTTTCGGATCGGGTCGACGGACGGACCTCGTCGAGACTATTCGCGGCATCGAAACCCACGACGTGGCGGACCTGACGGCACTTTTGGCCTGATTCTGAAAACCAACAGCCACTGAAGAGGTTCGAACCGGATTGTCGCGATCAGCCGCCAACGAGCCCCAATCGGCCCATCGCCCCCATGATCCCGAAGAGGACGACGAGGGCCATGGACACGGCGTAGTAGATGGTCTGGGTCTTGGTCGGCTGGAACGCTTCGGGGAGATGTTTCCTGACGATATAGTAATTCGCGAAGTAAAAGAAAATCTGTAGGATGGCCATCAGTGCGGCCGAGAACACCACAAGTGTCACGGGGAGCTGACCGATGAGCAGGATGGGAAGCAAACTGGCGAGGCCCATGTAGAGCACGAAGATCCGTCGCCAGCGATCCTTGTCGACGTCCCGGTCGAGAACCAGGGCGAGGACGTCCGCGTTCACTCTGGAGGCCCCGTCGAGCACGGTGACGATCGTCGAGTACAGGGCGGCGAACGCCCCGATTGCCAGGGCGTAGTAGGACCAGACGCCGAAGGTCCCCCTGAGGAGGTTCGCGATCGCGATTGCGACGTTCTTGTCCTGCGGTGGGGTCGGGTAGAGGACCGCCGTCGAGAGCAGGATCATGGACACGAGCAGGATGTAACTCAGGCCGAACGCGATTCGGAAGTCACGCTTGCCGACCCGCATCCAGCTCCGGATGTAGTCGTGGTAGGATTCGTCGGTCGGGTCGATGTCTTTCTCCCGAAGGGCGCGGGCGCCCTGGCGTTTGGCCATCGACCAGCTCCCGATCGTGACCGTCGTCGACAACCCGGTCGGCGCGTAACCCGCGATCGCCGCGAACAGGCCCAGGAACGCAGCACTCGTGACGTCAGGCGCGGCAAAGGCCGTGGCCTCGATCCGACTCGGCGAGGGCGGGGAAACGAACACACCCAGGAGGACGAGCAGTCCGAGCGTGACCGCAAATACCTTCATCAGGTTTTCGACGAACTGGTACCGCGCGATCAGCACCAGCGCCATCGCCACCCCAATGAGGGGGACGTACAGTTGGATGAGCGAAAAGCCCGGAATCAGAGCCGACGCGAAGGCGGCCGTGGCCGTGCCGACGGCCGCGAGGATGACCGTCCAGCCGACCAGGTAGACGGTCAGGGTGAGCCACTGGCCCCAGTGGGCCGGTCCAGGCAGGTCGCCGTAGGCCTCGACCGGGTTGCGGCCCACGCCGTAATTGTACCTGATGCCCAGTTCCCAGCCGCCGTATTTGGCAATATAAACGATCGTCACGATCCAGACGCCAAAGACGCCATAGAGTCCCCCCAGCGTCGGGGCGAGCACCACGTGGCTCCCGCCGATGCCGACGAGAGCCCATAGCAGCGACGGGCCCAGGTGATTGCGTACGAATCCGCTCCAATCCTCCGATGGGTACTGGAGGTCCAGCGACGTCTCGGTCGTCGTGTCGGAACCCATGTGGTGTGCTAACAATGACCAGTATAAAAGGCCGTCGCCACCGGCAGGAACGTCGTCGAGGTCGGCCAAGGATCTCGGTCGTTGTCGCCATGGCCAATACACTCGCGGTCACAACAGTCCGCTAGTCACCCATCGGTTTCGAGGAGTGCCCTTGTGAATCGGTGGTCGAGTCGAAATGTTTGAGGCCGACTCAGCCGACCGTGGGACCCAGGGTTCCGTCTCGAGGTCGGCAAACGTGGTGCCGACGGTTCATCGGCGCCCGACCATTGAAGTACGGACCTCCCTTTGCAAAAGCGAACCATGGTCGACCGTACCTTCGAGTTCCTGCACCACAACCAGCGCGAGGAAAAGCCACGAAAAACCGGAATCACCGAGATCAGGGGGCCGTACTACGATCCCATGGGGCCACGGGAACTCCGGGACCTGTTGGAGACGATGGGCCAGTACGTGGACATCTACAAGTTTTCCGGGGGGTCCTTCGCCCTCATGCCCGAGGAGGCCGTCACGGAACTGATCGACATCTGCCACGATCACGACGTGAAGGTGTCCACCGGCGGGTACATCGAGAACGTCCTGGTTCGGGACAACGATAACGTCGAAGCCTACGTCGCGGAGGCCGAACAGCTCGGCTTCGACATCGTCGAGATTTCGAGCGGGTTTCTGGCGATCAATCCGGACGACGTCGTCCGGTTGACAGAGGTGATTTCGGCGGAGTACGACATCGAACCCAAACCAGAGATCAACGTCCAGTTCGGGGCCGGCGGCGCGTCCGATCCCGAGGAACTGGAGCGGCAGGGTCAACAGGATCCACAACAAGCTATTCGCGAAGGCAAACGTCACCTGGAGGCGGGCGCGGACCTGTTGATGGTCGAGGCCGAGGGGATCACCGAGGAGGTCGAGGATTGGCGCACGGACGTCGCCTACCAGATCGCCAACGAACTCGGGATGGAAAACCTCGTGTTCGAGGCGCCGGGGCCGGAGATGTTCGAGTGGTACGTCAAGAACTTCGGCCCGGAGGTCAACCTCTTCGTCGACAACTCCCAGATCGTCGAACTCGAATGTATGCGCTCCGGGCTGTGGGGCAAAGCGACGACCTGGGGCCGAACGGTCACGTGGAAGAAAGAGTGACTGGTAATCGGTCTGGGACGATACCCAGAACGGCCTGCTTTGTCCCCCTTCGCCCGGGGCTCCCCCCGGTTCGGGAGACCGGTCAGGGTGAATTACAGTGGAGTGAACCAGATCGATATTTGAATACAACCGTTACATACGTGTGTATCGATACTTCACGACCCTAATCGCCAGAAACGGCCACGGTGAAGTCACCGGGTATGGAACGTGTCACCACGCAATTGGGTCGAGTCCAAAACCCCGGTTCATAAGGCGAGATTTCCAGATTCCAAAGGCCACCTTCTGGCGGTTCTGGTGGCGCAAGCATCGGGTCCTAACCAACGGATACCGGCGGTTATCTGTCCGATTGGCAACCACTCCCGGGGGTTCGTAACGGACAATAGATATAAATAGGACCGCAGCAATGTTGGCTTCATGCCAGCAATAAGCAGGCATGGAAATCGGATAGATTTGTCACCGGACGACGGGTTCGGTATGGATCGCAAAGAACCCCCGATTCTTCAGGTAACAGGTGATTTCGATGGCTGACGCGGGCCTCATTCTGTTGGCGCTACTCCCGCTGGCGATTATTGCGGTCTTGATGGTCGGGTTGTACCAACCAGCAACACGGACGATGCCCATCGCCTGGGTGGCCGCGGCCATTGCCGCCTATCTCGGGTGGGGCATGTCACCCGATCTGATCGCCGCGGCCTCGATTCGGGGAGCGATGACAGCGACACGAATCCTGGTCATCGTGTTCGGAGCTATCCTGCTCCTGTACACGCTAAAGCAATCCGGCGCGTTCGAGGTTATCAACGCCGGGTTCTCCTCGATCAGTGACGACCGCCGCGTGCAGGTCGTCCTGCTCGTCTTCCTCATGGGTTCGTTCATCGAGGGGGCGGCGGGATTCGGGACCCCCGCCGCGATCGTTGGCCCGTTGCTCGTGGGGCTCGGGTTCCCGCCACTGGCGGCTGTCGTCGTGGCCCTGACGGGGAACATCCTGGCGATCACATTCGGCGCTGTTGGAACGCCCCTGATCATCGGGCTCCGTGACGTCGTCTTCGCCAGCGGCACGCCGGCCGCGGAAACGATCCTCACCCAGGGCGGCTTCGAGAGCGTCGGCGCGTACGTCGCCCAGATCGGCGTCTGGGCCGCGATCATTCACGGCATCGTCGGCATCGCGATTCCGTTCATCGGCGTGGCGATGATGACCCGTTTCTTCGGCGAGAAACGGTCGATCAAGCCGGCGCTCGAGGTCCTTCCGCTTACGCTGTTCGCGTGGGCCGCCTTCGTGATTCCGTACATCCTGACGGCTGTCTACCTCGGTCCGACCTTCCCGGCACTACTGGGCGCGATGGTCGGCCTGTTCGTCGTCGCAACGACGCTTCGCGCCGGCTACTTCCTCCCGGACGAGGAGTGGGACTTTGCGCCCCAGGACCAGTGGCCGGACCACTGGATTGGCACGATCGAACCCGGGACTGGCGTCGGCGATGGCGACAGCGATGAGGGTACTGTCACGACCGACGGCGGGACGTCCCTGGCGGACAGCCACACTCAGGACATGTCGCTGGGCATGGCGTGGTTGCCCT
>JBKEGM010000234.1:0-4820 GCA_046710005.1 Natrialbaceae archaeon | reverse complement strand
GCGATCGCTTCGAGCACGCCGAACTCGCCCGTGATGTCGAGGTAGTCCGTCCCGGCGGCGAGGCACGCCTCGACCATCGGTTTGGCCGTCTCGGAAAACGGCCCAGCGCAGTGCAGGACCGCGTCGTGATCGGCGACGACATGCTCCAATCGGTTGGTCTCATCGAGCGATACGGACTCGAAAGGACGATCGACAGCCTTCGACTGCTCCCGAAGTCGGTCAGGGTTTCGCCCGGCCAGGGTAACGGACAGTCCGCGATCGGTGGCCTCCCTGGCGATCAGCGACCCAGTATACCCATAGGACCCGTAGACGAGGAGCGACATGGTAGGGTGCAACGCCGGAATGGCCTTCCGTTTTCGGGTGTGCAATCCGCTTGTTGATACCATCCGGCCAGTCAGCCCGATTGGGCATCGCCGGTTTCGGTCGCCCGTTCCGCGAGTAGGAGAATTCAAACAAAGCGACTCGAACCAAGTACGAAAGCATTCCCAACTCCTCTGAACCCATGCCCGGTCCATGACGTTCAAATCATACGGGTGAGAAGACGGAGGTATGAGCGACGGGTCGGAACGAATCGTTGCCCTCGACCGGGTGCCAGAAGACTCGACGTTCCTGATCACGGTTCAGGAAACGGCCCACCAAACAAACGTCGACGAAGAAGGCGACCACCGCGAAGCGATTTTACTCCGGAACGATGGCGACGTCGTCGGGTGGTTGAACTACTGCCAGCACTATACCCACATCCGGCTCGACAAGGGATCGGGCGCGACGCGACGCAATGGCGAGGTGCTCTGCACCAACCACGGGGCCATGTTCGACGTCGAATCCGGCTTGTGCACCCATGGCCCGTGCGAGGGGGCATTCCTCGAAAGAATCGACGTTTGCGCAGAAGACGGGGTGGTCTCCCTGACCGACGAACGGTTCGAGTTCGTCGAAACCGGCGGGTTCGAAGGCGATGAGTTCGACCGGACCTCGACCTCGAACGTCGAGTTTTGACATCGGCGCTCGATCCAGGTCCGAAACCCGTGGCTATCGGTTCGAGACGAATGCACAGAAACAGCACCTGCCTCGTTCGCGCCGCCCACGAAACGGATCGGGGCGGGATACGGCGACCGTGGTACGATACAGGGACCTCTATCGCTACAGCGTTCGTTCTTCAACCATTTCGATGGCGTCGGTCGGACAGACGTTGGCGCAGATGCCACAGCCCTTGCAGTAGTCCAGGTCGATGTTCAGGTCCGTGTCGAACACGTCGTCGGGACAGTGGGTGTAACACTCCCCACAATCCACGCAGGCCTCGTCATCGAGAACCGGGCGGAACGTCCGCCAGTCCCCGGTCTTTCCGGCGGCCGCCTCAGTCGGTTGGCTGGCGGCCACGATCAGTTCGTCCACCTCGACGTCGATGTCAGTGTCGAATGTTCCCATTGTTCACACCTCCGTCGCGCTCTCGTAGGCCTCGCGAGCCGCCTTCATGTTCGCCTCGCCAAACTCCTCCTCGATGACGCGAGCGACCGTGTCGATGTCGGCGGCGTCCGTCCGGGCGACGGCCCCGAGGATCGGGGTGTTGACGATCGGCGTCCCGTCGACAGACAGGTCGTAGTCCAACGCGATCGAGGTTGCGTCGACCGCGACGATCCGTCCATCGTGGTCGACGATATCGGGGTTCGTCGTGTTGATGACGACGATGCCGTCTTCGTCGAGGCCAGCCGCGACATCCTGAATATCGACCAGGGACTCGTCTAGGACGACGACCATGTCTGGTGAGGAGACACGACTGTACAGTTTGATCGGCTCGTCAGCAATACGGTTGTAGGAGTTCAGCGGTGCACCGCGACGTTCGGCACCGTAGAAGCTGAACGCGGTCGCCTGCTTGCCGTCCTCGAAGGCCGCCTGGCCGAGCATCTGACTCGCGGTCATGCCACCCTGGCCGCCCCTGGAGTGCCAGCGGATCTGGATCATGTCGAGCGCGTCGACGCGGGCGCCTTCGGATTGCGTACTCATCAGAGGTCACCTCCGAACCACTGGGTTTTGCCAGGTTCGGACTCGAGCGCGATGTCGACCACGTCGTCCCACTCGACGTTCTGCCCGCCGATGCCGGCGATGACGCTCGCCACCGGCTGGTCGAGCACGAGTTCGACGTCCTGGGTCACGATGCCGCCGCGACCGAACGACGTCGACCGATCGAGGACGACGACCTTCTCGGCATCGCCGACCGCCTCAGCGAACCGCTCCTCGGGGAAGGGCGTCTGAAGGATCGGGCGAACGACGCCCGCCGCAATGTCGTGTTCCTTCCGGAGGACGTCCGCCGCGACTTCCGCCTCGCGCGAGAGCGTTCCGAGCCCAACGATGACAAGGTCCGCATCGTCGGCCTTGTACTCGTGGACGAGGTCGTACTCCCGGCCGGTGATCTCAGCCAGTTCGTCGAAGGCCTTCTCCGCGACCCCGGGGACGTTCTCCATCGCGTCCATGATCTCCTTGCGGAACTCCCAGAAGTTGTTACCGGCAGTGAAGGCCCCGAACCCGCGTGGGTTCTCCGACGTAACCTCGTGAGGGATATCGATCTCTCCCACGTACTCCTGCGCGTCCTCCGGGGAGAGTTTCTCGAGCGGTTGCATCGTGTGCGCGAACGTGAACCCGTCGAGGTTCATCATCGCCGGCAGCATCACGTCCTGGTCCTCCGCAATGCGGAAGGAGGCCAGGGTGAAGTCGTAGACCTCCTGGACGGTCCCGGCGAACATCTGCATCCATCCGGAGTCCCGTTGGGACAGGGCGTCAGTGTGCGAACCCCAGATGTTCCACGGCGGGCCAAGGGCCCGGTTGGCGATGGACATCACGACGGGGAGTCGCGAAGCCGCGGTCCACCAGACCATCTCGCTCATGAACAGTAGGCCCTGGCTGGCCGTCGCGGTGAACGTCCGGGCGTTGGCCTGGGACGCCCCCATGACGGCCGCCATGGCCGAATGTTCGCTCTCGACGCGGGAAAACTCGCCATCGAATTCGTCGTTCTCGACGGCCTCAGCGATGTTCTCGACGATTTCGGTCTGGGGCGTAATCGGATACGCCGCCACGACGTCGGTTCCGGCGTCCTGTGCCGCGAGCGCGGTCGCGGCGTTCCCGGTCATGATCCGTGCGTTCGACTCCTCCTGTTCGCGCTCGGACTTGGCAACGGCGTCGCTCATGCTTTCACCTCCTCTTCGAGGTACTGCGAGTACTCGTCGATGTTACGCTGGGCCTGGGACTGCAAGGATTCTACGTCGGCGTCGCTTGCCGTCGAAAACCGGCCCTGCATCTCGACGTAGTCGGTCACGGGGTCGGGATCGCTGAACGCGCGCTTGCTCGGCCGGTTAACCTCGATTTCTTCGCCGCGTTCCTTCTCGTAGAGGACCCAGAGACCGGTCGAAACGGCTTTCTTCGAAACCTCGACGGTCTCGCCGTTGTCGAACCGCCAACCCGGCGGGCACGGCGTGAGCATGTGCATGAACGCCGGCCCCTCGACGTCGAGCCCTTTGGCGGTCTTGTCCCGGAGATCCTGAACGTACCCCGAGGTGGAGGTCGCCAGGTACTCGGGATCGTGGGCTTCGACGATCTTGTCGATGTTCTTCGATTCGCCCGTGCGCCCCGTCGGCGTCGTGGTCGTCCGGGCGCCGGTCGGGGTCCGACCGGACTTCTGGAAGCCCGTGTTCGAGTACGCCTCGTTGTCGTAGAGGACGTACATGAAGTTGTGACGGCGTTCCAAAGCCCCGGACATCGAAGCGAGACCGATATCCGTCGTGCCGCCGTCGCCGGCCAGCACGATCACATTCGTTTCTTCGTCCCGTTTCCGAAGGGCCATCTCGACGCCGGACGCCGTGCTCGCGGCCGCGGCGAACGCCGTATTGACAATCGGCACGTCGAACGCCGTGTAGGGGTAGACCCCCTGAATCACGCTCGCACAACACGCCGGTATGACGAGAATGGTGTCCTCGCCCGCCTCCTGTAGCATGTGGCGTACACCGAGTACCATGCCACAACCCGAACAGGCGGGATGGCCTTTCTCTATCTGAGTGTCGTCTTGGTCACCGATCCATGGCATTGTGAAATCACCCCAAGGGGTTGACGTGGACAGATCCGATGCCCCACGTCCTGGCTGTAGTCGCGCCAACGAAACCGACCCATACATCGGAGGGTAGTGGCGGACTACTCCAACAGTAAGTTCCCATTCGGCCCACTTTAACGGGCCTGTCATTCCCATCGCTTGGGAACGGAAAATCCCGGCGAACCCCGGCGGTTTCGGGCGATTAGAGGTTTGTGAACATGGCACATATTAGGTGGGTTTTCCCCCGATAACAAAAAGAGTCGGCCGGGTGGCAAGCAACGCCCCGGAATATGCACCCATTACTCGATTCGGAACGCCGGTTCAGAAACGGCTTCGCTTTTGCACTCAGGGCACCGGGACGGACGGTTCAGTCGGTCCTCGAACCGGTCGAACCCGCAGTCACGACACTCTGGCGGGGCAACGAGAAACTGTTCGTCAACAGCCTCGACTGATTTCGCCACGTGTTCGAGGTGATCGAGCGCGGCAGTCGTCGTCACGTCGAATTCGTCAGCGAGGGCGCTCAAGGCCAAGGGCTCCTCACGCAACCGTTCGGCCATTCGCTCTCGCGTGGTCGCGTCGGCCTCGCGCATACACGAATTCGGGGCGGCGTCAACATAGGTCTTGTCTGCAGTCACCTCGGACCCGGTTGGTGAACTACCCCGCCCTACTCGTCGCCTTCGGCGACTCCTTGAGGGCGGGGCTTCCTGATTCCACGACGCGACTTGCAGACACTGACTCTCGATGAGTC
>JBKEGM010000233.1:0-4821 GCA_046710005.1 Natrialbaceae archaeon | reverse complement strand
CGAGTCTGTGCATAGTGGACGGTTGGACCGGTGCTCGAAAAAGGCTGGTAACGCTACAATAGGGATTGAACCTGCACGGCTTCCGTGGAACGGTGGTGATCGCTCAGTTCAGGATGCTCTGTGCGACGGACGCGAGCTGGTCGCTGTCGGCTCCCCGGAGGCGGTCGTCGCCGAGTTTGAGGCGAAGGCGGGGCCGACCCACGTCGATCGGAACCTTTTCCGTGTCCAACAGCCCCATATCTTCGAGTTTCGTCTTCGTCCGCGAGAACGTGGCCTTCGAGGCGATGCCCACGTCCTCGCCCCACTTGCTGATGTCGTACAGGAGGGCCTCGTTTTTGGCGGCGACGAGCAGGCTGATGGTCACTTCGTCAAGGCCGTCACCGTTCCCTCGGGCCGTCTCGAGCGAGTCGAGGACGCTGGTAAAGTCGTCTTCCACCTCGGGATTGATCTCATCCTCGAGCGTCCGGCGGACGCGGGACAGCGGTGGCGTCCTGAGACTGAACGGATGGGCGCGTTCCCAGTTATCGGTGTAGGTCTCGTAGGCGGCATCGACGAAGGAACCGTCCTCCGCGGTCAACCCACCCACCTCACTCCCTGCCTGGACAATGGCGATCACGCGGTCGGCCGTGATCAGGAGGGAGTTTTCAGGAATTTCTCGGAGCGTGCGCAGTTCCAGGACGTCCTCGTCGATGAGGTCGGCCGCGTTGCTCGCAACGATGAAGTCATCCATTACGTCCTTTAGTGTCCGCTCGTCGGCCAGGACCCTGATTTTTTGTGATTCCCCCTTTGACGACGTTGCGACGCCGACGACCGCTTCGATGGTCCCCCGCGACGGGTTGACCACGAGCAATTCCTCCCCATTCTCTGCCATGGTCGTGGCAAGAATATCCTCAAGTTCTACGTCGAGTAAATTCGAAGTCATCTTCTCAGTCACATAATAGAACTTCATATACTTAATTTTGTTGGGTTTTGAACCCAGTTTAGCAAAAGTTACGGCTCTTTTCCATTCTCGTTATTCGTCAATCCGTCGGACCCAAAACCACCGAGTTCGTGGTGTCGCCGCTCCGTCGGCCCTTTCGATTTTATTCCAATTATAGTATAAATGGAATGATTACTGTTCCTGTCGGAGCTTCGAATTACCAATCCTGTTACGCCCAAATGGCTAAGTGCGTTACAATTGAAACAGTACTCGAATGGAATTACCAACCAACCTGGAGGCCATTCTGTCTCGATTCGGTACGTTTGCGGGCGGTAGCGCCTACATGGGTCCGTGAGGGACGACGGTGGTCCCGACGGGACCAGTCGCGATGCGAGAGTCGACGAGGACAGCAGTTCGGTGTCCCGAGTGCGTCGCTTCAGGTATCGTCGTCGAGTTCTTCCCGAAGCGTTTCTGTCCAGTAGAAGTCTCCATCATAGATGACGGGCATTTCGGAGCGATGGAGGAACTCGACGATCTCCGTCCGGTCGAGGACGAACTCCGATTCGTTGCCACAGAGGTAGGCGAGGTCGCTCCCTTCGACGTATGGATGATAGTGGGCCCCTGTCGTCTTGGTCGTGTACTGGTCGTAGGTGAGCAGGAACTGGTCATTTTGGAGTTTCTCGAGCGTCGCGCTCGTCGGAAGGAGGCTCTCGCTCTGGGTGAGGCTGTGGGTTCCGTCGCCGACCACGGCGTAATCCTTGCCCATCATGATACGACGGCGGGCGAGTCTGAGCGCCCGCTCGATGCAAAACCCGTGCATCAAGAGGCGGGCGAAGGCGGACCCGACGGTAACTGCGTGCTCGTTGAGAACCTGAGAGAAGGTGACCGCCCCGGCGACGGCGCCCTTTTCGATGAGTTCCATGCCCTCGTGGAAGGAGCCACAGGCGTTCAGGAAGAACGTCTCCGTTTCGACCGATGTGAGGTTCGCCGCCGAGAGGTGACCGCTCGGGCACCGAAGGCCGTCCTCCTCGCAATGGCCGATGAAATGCACGAAGTCGTTTTCCGATTCGAACACCCTCGCGAGTTCCTCGACGGAGAGGAATTTTTCGACCGTGAGGTCGATCGCGTAATCCTCCGCGCGCTGTCGATAAATCGACTCGACGTCGGCGTGTTCGCTGCCCATCTCCTGATCGTTGAGAACGACCGTGACGCCCCGCTCATAGCTATCGCGGTTCAGATAGGAGAGGCGATTGTGGTCGGCGGCTGGCGTTGATTTGAACACGTCGATCGGGACGCCCTCGGCGAGCCAGCCATGGCTTCGGCCGCCGCGAAGTTCGGGTTTGACGACGTCGACGCTGGCGACTGCTCCGGGGCCGGTCGTCGGCCCTCGATAGAAGTCGTCGAGCGAGCGTTCGACCAGTTCGCTCCCCTCGAGTTCCGAGGTTTGCGGGCTGTAGATCAGCGCTAGCCTGTCCAGCAAGAACGGGAGGGTCTGAACGTGCTGTGCCTCGGGCGAGACGTACATCGAAAGGTGCCACTCCGGGATCCGGTGGTCGATAGCCGAAAATGGCACCTCGAGGTAGGTCGCCAGTCGGTCGCCAGGACTCGCCGCGTACAATCGCTCATCGTCGAGTCCGAGGGCGTCCAGGATACTCGCCTCGGCCAGGTTGGTCCCAAACGGTCCAGCATTACGGACGACCGAATCCAGAAAGAACGTTTTCCGCAATAGCCGGGACGCTGCTCCTTCCAGCTGCGGTGGCGGATCGAGTTCATGCTGGACGTCGGCGTCCGGGGCTTTGAGCAGTGGCGCGCTTCGATCTTCGATCGTCACGTTTGCCTGCAGGTAATACGCAAGCGGCGCGAGGACGAACAAGTGATCGATAGCGGGCGGAACGATCAGGTTGATCCCGCTTTCGGGCGTGGTGGCAGCCACTTCAGCTGGCACATCAAGGGTCGTCCCCGTCTCGACAAGCGGTGGGTGCCCGCGGAGTGTGGGATACGACCGGTCGGGCGTTGACGTCTTGTGGGCCGACGAGAGATGCGAGAGCGTGGTTGCGATCCCGTCCGGCGTTGCGGGGGTCGTAATCGTATGGGTCGGTCGTTCGTGTCGGGATCGGAACCCTGCGACGAACTCTCGACGTTCCGGAAAGGAAACGACGACCTCCTCGAAATCCGGCGTCTTGTGGATCGTTGCCGGCCCTTCGAACATTAGATACGTTTTGATTTCGGCGTCGAGGTCGACCACGTATTCCCCTTCCGGCAGTTCGAGGGGTCCGGTGTCGTTACCCAGCTCGTACCGTTGTTCGCCCGAAACGGAGGACACGAACACGACTGCGATTGGAAATCGGAGTTCTTGGGCGGTACAGGAGAGCGTCTCGTCGATCGGTCGCGGCAGATACGCGGCCGATTGTTCCACCTCGACCTCAGGGGCAGTAACGGAGAGTTCGGACTTGTTGGCGTCCAGAACTCGAAAACCAGTCTCCGTCACCTCCCACTCTATCATTCGGATTGAGAGATGACGGTCTGGGCAGTTAGATGTACCGGGTATCCGTCGGCCTTCGAACCGTTTGGGTCGACTGGGCCGGCCAGGGTCGATGGCGTTCCATGGACTCGCCCGTGGAAAGGTACACTTATGCGGCGTCTCCGACAGGCCCTACGCACATGCAAAACGATCACGTTCGCGAGACGGATCCGGCGGTTGCCGATGCGCTCGAGGGTGAACTCGAACGCCAGGAAGGGACGCTGATGATGATTGCCAGTGAGAACCACGTCAGCAAGGCGGTCATGGAAGCCCAGGGCAGCGTCCTGACCAACAAGTACGCAGAGGGGTACCCCGGCAAGCGGTACTACGGTGGGTGTGAATACGCCGACCGCGTCGAGGATCTTGCCATCGATCGGGCGAAGGAACTGTGGGACGCCGACCACGCCAATGTCCAGCCCCACAGCGGGTCGCAAGCGAACATGGCGGTCTACATGGCCCTCCTGGAACCGGGCGACAAGATTCTCTCGCTCGATTTGACCCACGGCGGGCACCTCTCGCATGGCCATCCGGCGAATTTCGCGGGCAAGAACTACGAAGTCGAACACTACGAGGTCGACGCCGAGACCGGCTACCTCGACTACGATGCCCTCCACGAGCACGCCGAGGCGTTCGAACCGGACATCATCGTGTCTGGGTATTCGGCCTATCCCCGGGTGGTCGACTGGGAGCGCATTCAGGACGCCGCGGACGCGGTGGACGCGTACCACCTGGCAGACGTTGCCCATATCACGGGCCTCATCGCGGCGGGCGAACACCCGTCCCCGGTTGGCGTGGCCGATGTCGTGACTGGATCGACGCACAAGACGATTCGGGCGGGCCGCGGGGGCCTCGTCCTGACGAACGATGACGACATCGCCGACGATGTCGATAGCGCGGTCTTCCCCGGGGTGCAGGGCGGCCCGGCGATGCACAACATCGCCGGCAAGGCTGTCGGCTTCGGCGAGGCCCTTGAACCGGCCTTCGAGGAGTACACCGAGCAAGTCACCGAGAACGCCCAGGTACTGGCAGAAACCCTCCAGGATCGGGGCCTCGGACTGGTTTCCGGCGGGACGGACAACCACCTCGTGCTCGTTGACCTCAGGGAGTCCCACCCGGACGTCTCCGGGGGTGACGTCGAGGAGGCCCTGGAGGACGTCGGCATCGTCCTGAACGCGAATACGGTCCCCGGCGAGACCCGCTCTGCGTTCGACCCGAGCGGGGTTCGTATCGGGACGCCCGGCGTGACCACTCGTGGATTCGGGCCGGAACAGGTCGAAACCGTTGCCAATGCCATCGCGGACGTCGTCGACGCGCCCGAGGACGAGACGGTGACGGACGATGTCCGGGAGACGATCCGGACGCTCTGTGACGAGTTCCCGGT
>JBKEGM010000232.1:0-4833 GCA_046710005.1 Natrialbaceae archaeon | reverse complement strand
TACGTCTTCGCATCGACCTGGGACACCGAACGGGACGCCCGACAGTTTCACGAAGGGTACTTGGAACTCCTTCGTTCGCAGGATGCGGAAACGGTCGCCCAAGGCGTGTATCGGGTTCCCGAATCCAGCGCGTACGCAGATGCGTTCCGGGTGGTTCAAAACGGAACTCGAGTGACGGTCGTGAACGCCCCGACGGTTGCTGCTCTCGATGGGGTCCACGACCGGACGGACGACGCAGGTCGCCCCCGGAGTGACGGATCGACAGATCGGGGGCCGATTCCGATTTCGGGATTCGGCTTCGGTGTGGGGATCCTGTCGGTCATCGCGGCGGTAGTGGTTCTGGTGGTTCGAACACGGGGCTATTAGTGGCGGAGACAGCCGTTCGGAAGCCTTTACCTGGGCGTGGCGCTTTCAGGGGAATGATGGAACGACGCGCGCTCGCAGTGCTTTCGATCGCAGTCGTCCTGCTGATCGCCGGTTGTTCCGCCCCGACGGGCTCGACCCCGACGGACGGTCCGACCGCCCCCGACCCGACGAGCGAACCCACGGCGGTGACCACGAGTTCCCCACCCGACACCCCGACGCCTGAGGGCCACTCGGAGACGGCGACGGCCGAACCGACGACCGCCGAGCAAACGACCGTCCCGGAAACCACGACGGTAATCGACGAATCGTCGAGCGTGCTCGGCCGAGAAAACGGCATCTGGTACAACGAGAGCCTCCCCATCACCCCCTCGGACGGGTACAACCGGACGGAGATCGAACTGGTTCGGGACCGAATGATGGCCCGGATCGAGGTGATCCGTGGCCACGAGTTCACCGATGACGTCTCGGTCGAGATTCGCTCCCGGGACGAGTACCGCGACTCCTCGCCATATACGTTCTCCGAGGACGCGTGGCGGGACCTGTACTGGGAAGCCGCGTTCATCATCGAGGGGACGGAGAGCAGCGCCGAGGTGTTCACGGCACTGTATGGGCGTTCGGTGGCCGGGTTTTACTCGAACGGAAACATCGTCATCGTGGCAGGGGACACTGACGAGATCTCGCTCGATCGGGGAACGCTGGTTCACGAACTCGAGCACGCCCTTCAGGAGCAGGCCCTCACGCTCGCCGTCGGCGGGGTCGGCCCCCGGGATGAAACCACTGCGGGGAGCAGCGTCGTGGAGGGGGACGCCAACGCCGTGATGGATCGGTACGAGGAACGCTGCGAGGGGAACTGGTCCTGTATCCCCCAAGGGAATGACGGCTCCGACTCATCGCAAGGGCCTGCCAACCAGGGCCTGTTCGCGTCGATCTGGCTCCCGTATTCGGACGGCCCGACGTTCGTCGAGGCGCTGCACGATCGGGGCGGCTGGACGGCCGTGGACGAAGCGTTCGAGTCACCACCGATCAGCACGGAACAAGTGATCCACCCGGAGAAGTACCCGAACGAAACGCCGGTCATCGTTCGGGTCGAGGACCGATCTTCCGAGGAGTGGCGGCGCCTCGACCGAACCGGCATCTTCGGCGAGGCAACGTTCTTTGCGATGCTGTGGTCGAACGGCGTTATTCCGTCCGGGCACGTTCGTTCGGAGGACGCCCGCTGGAACTACTCGCACCCAGCGACGGCCGGGTGGGGCGGCGATCGATTCGTCGCGTATACCAACGGAACGACCGACGCCTACGTCCTCAAATCGACGTGGGACACCGAACGGGACGCCCGGGAGTTCTACGAGGCGTACGTCGACTTGCTTGAGACAAACGGCGGAAACGAGGTCGAACCGGGAGTGTACCGGCTCCCCGAGGGGAGCGGGTTCGAGGACGTGTTCCGGGTCGAACGTGACGGCAACCGAGTGATCGTCGTGAACGCGCCGACGGTCGAAGACCTCGAGGAGGTTCACACCGGCGAATAGCGTCACCGAATGGGTTTTACGAGTGACCGGACTACTCTACGGTGGTGGTCGCGAGAGCCCGGCCCCCGCAGCGCGCGACAGCGTGCACGCGAGGAAAGTCCCCCCACCGCCGGGCAGGTGACCGGGCGCAAGTCCGGGGCGGGAGACCGCCGGCACTGGAACAGCAACGACACGTCTCCGCCCGACCGATGCGGTGTGCGAACCCGGGCCGACACCGGCCTCGCCGGGAAGGACCGGGGAGTTAACCCACCGAGGGATCGCGGTCTTTGACCGCGGTGACGGCGGAGGATCGATGGAACGGCGAATCCTCACCGGTGCAAGTCCGCGCGACAGGTAGCCCGGCGCCGCCGCAAGGCTCGGCGCGGACGCTCAGCCGAATGCCGGGTCGAAACAGAAGGGGGCTTACTCCTCGCAACCACCGATTTGGACCCGACAGCGGCGCGTCCACCGATCGAATCGAACCGCCAGAGTTAGGCGTTCGGACCCAAACCTCTCGATCATGATTCCGGATCGACGAGTGCGGGTCACCGTCCTCTCCGTCATCCTCGTGGTCCTGACAATCGTGCTGGCGTTCCAGGCCGCGACGGCTGACCCCGGCGGTGGCACGGTCGTCACCAACGAACGCGACGACGCCCGGAACGGGACGCTGATCGCGGTCCAGAGTTTCGGCGGCTTCGGCCAGAACAACGGGAAAGCCCTGATCGTCGAAAACGGCGACGTCGTCTGGGAGTACGACCCGCCGAATAGTCGAGTTTTCGACGTGGAAGTCGTCGACGAGGGTCGGATCATGGCCTCGGTCGCCACTGACCTCGACGGCGAAGATTGTCCCGAGGCGGTCGCAGGACGCGATGCCTGCGTGAAGAACCGAATCGTGGAGATCGACGTGGAGACGAAGGAGGTCGTCTGGAACTACACGTGGTACGACGCGTTCATTCACTATCACGAGGTTCACGACGCGGACCGCCTGGAGAACGGCAATACCGCGATCATTGACATGGGGAACGATCGCGCGTTCACCGTCGATCGGAGCGGCGAGATCGTCTGGGAGTGGCAGGCGGAAGAACACATCACGCCTGGGACCGACTTCTACGAGGAGTACGGCGGCCCGGAGAAGGAGGGCCCGGAGACCGACTGGACGCACATGAACGACATCGACAGGCTGGAGAACGGGAACTTCCAGCTCTCGATTCGCAACTTCGACGTGCTCCTCGAGGTCGATCCGGAGACCAACGACATCGTCGACGTGGTCGGCGAACCGCGTGGCGTCGAGGGTAACGACCCGGTCCTGCACGAGCAGCACAACCCGCACCGGCTGGAGGAGTGGGGGACCGTCCTCGTGGCCGACAGCGAGGCCAATCGGGTGGTGGAACTCGACGTGGAGAACGAGACGACCGTCTGGGTGTATGGTGGCGAGGGGACGCTCAACTGGCCCCGGGACGCCGACCGGTTACCGAACGGCCACACGTTGATCACCGACTCGCTTGGGTTCCGGGTCATTCAGGTCAACGAAACCGGTGACGTCGTCTGGGAGTTTCATCCCAAACAGGGTGACAAACGGGGCATTCCCTACGAAGCCGACCATATCGACCTCCCGGAGGAACCGGGCGGTCCGCCAGGCTGGGACCTGAACATGACGGACCGGTCGAATGGTTCGGCCGGTGGCACCTCGAACGTCGGCCCGGTCGAGAAGGTCCGGGCGTACGCCCTTCTGTACCTGCCACAGTGGGTCGAGACGCCCGAACTCGTGACGCTGCTCCTGGGCGTGCTCCTGGCGCTTGGGATCGTCATCGATTTTGCGGTCCTCGGCGTTCGACGGGCGGTTTGGTAACTAGCGATCGCCGAGGGCGTCGGCGATGTCGTCGTCGCTCGCTTCTGACTCATTGCCGCCCGCCGACGTCGGGTCACCCTTCCCATCGTTACTCGTGCCGCCGGTATCGCCAAACGTGTCGGCGAGGTCTGCGTCGGATGCTCGCCCCGAGCCACTACTCACCTCCTGGGTACTTTCGTCGGCCTGGAATTCGACGAAAACCTCGTCGAGAGCGTCCTCGAACGGGGCCAGGACCGCTTCGTCGTGAGCGCCAGGGTCCACGTGGAAATGCGCCGTGGCCCCGATGGCAGCGAGACGTTTGCCCAACACGTGGACGAATTGGAAGGCAGATTCCGGTTCGACGGCCTCGAGGATGGCTGTGAGGGAATCGAAACAGACAGCAATAGTGAAGCCGGCGTCGTCCCTGTGCTGGCAGAATCTGCTGATCGACGTGCCGATGGACTGGAGGTCGGCGGGATCCAGGATCGCGTCCGTGACGACCGGCTCCTCGAAATCCGGTTCCTCGCTGGCGATGGTTCTCGCTTCCATCCCGTCGCCAACCACGATCAGGCCACGATTCGCGGGTTGGCGGTTATTGTGTGTGTTTCCCATACCGGTACCGAGCGCATCTTCGTCCGTGAAACGGACCTGGAGTTCGGCCCGGTCGGCGGCCTGCCCGACGGTGAGCGCCTGCTCGCAATAGTGACCCTCCGCCGTCCCGGGAAGATCGTCGTAAAGGAGGAGGACCTCCCCTGCCCCGACGAGTAGATCCGACGGTTCCCCGGAACCGGAGAGAGACTCATCCCTCATTGTATTGAAACATCGGTGGAGACTGATATTATACGCGGAACAGGCGCAATACCACGGCGTTCACGCCGTGGATACGCGCCGTCGCTTAGTGATACGTTCACCCGCCAGTAGCGTTGTCCGAGTTTCCGATCCGCACTTTAAAGTGGAAAGAATTGCCATACATCAGCAAGGTCAGGACGGAACGGAGCGGATTCCGAACGACCTCCGGAGGCGGCCAGTCCGCCCTCGTAACGAGGCAGTATCCGAAACGCCGACGCGGTGAACGCGAATCCCCGAAGGGTTCGTCTCCGTGCCCGTCGGTCGAGCAAACCTGAGGATACCTCC
>JBKEGM010000231.1:0-4846 GCA_046710005.1 Natrialbaceae archaeon | reverse complement strand
GAGGAACGCCTGGTGACTCTCGTCGAGGAGTACAAGGTGCCACTCGACGAGGCCCGCAGGAGCGTCACCAGCCACTACCTCGACGAGGCCGACATGGAACGCGAGGACCTCGGCGGTGGCGGCGGTGAGACCCAGCGCGTCGACGTGGCCGACGTTGAGGACCCCGAACAGTGGGTGGACGTTACAGCCAAGGTCGTCGAACTCTGGGAGGCGCGCAGCGACGCGGTCGCCCAGGTCGGCCTGCTCGGGGACGAATCCGGCACGATCAAGTTTACCAAGTGGGCGAAATCGGACCTACCCGACCTGGAGGAGGGGGCTGTCTACGACCTGCGTAACGTCGTGACGGATGAGTACCAGGGTCGCTACTCGGTGAAACTCAACCGAACCACCGTCATCGAGCGACTCGAGGAAGATCTCGAGGTCGGCCAGGACACCAAGACCGTCGAGGGCGCGCTGGTCGACATCCAGAGCGGGTCCGGCCTGATCAAGCGCTGCCCGGAGGAGGACTGCACCCGCGTCCTCCAGAACGGGCGGTGTTCCGAACACGGCGACGTGGAGGGCGAGTTCGACCTCCGCATCAAGGCCGTGGTCGATGACGGGCAGGAAGCCCACGACGTGCTTTTCAACCGCGAAGCGACCGAGGACCTGACCGGTATGACCCTCGAAGAGGCCAAGGACATGGCGATGGACGCCCTCGACACGACGGTCGTCGCCGACGAGATGGCGACCGACGTGCTCGGACGGTATTACCGCGTCACAGGCCCAACGTTCCGCCGGTACGTGTTGGCGAACGAGGTCGAAACATTCGACGAACCGGCCGATCCCGAAGGCGTCCTCATCAAAGCGAGGTCGATGTGACATGAGCGCGACCCCATCTCGGGAGGTTGCTCGCCGCGTCTTTGCGAGCGAGTTCAATGACGCCTCCTATACGTTCAAGGAATCGGACGACGATCGTGCGCCCCTATACGCCCTGCTCCCGACCGGTGAGCGCGTCAATCGCGTGTTCTTCGTCGGGACGCTCACGGAGAAGGAGGACGTCGGCGACGAGTCGGAGTACTGGCGCGGGCGCGTCGTGGACCCGACGGGGACCTTCTTCGTCTATGCTGGCCAGTACCAACCCGGCCCCGCCAGCACGCTCCGATCGCTCGACCCCCCGGCATACGTGGCCGTCGCCGGAAAACCCAGGACGTTCGAAACCGACGACGGAACCGTCAACGTCTCCGTGCGCCCGGAATCGATCACGGAGGTCGACGCGGCGACCCGGGACCGTTGGGTGGTCGAGACGGCCGAGCAAACCCTCGAGCGAATCGGCGGTTTCGACGAGGATACCAACGAGTACGCCGTTATGGCCCGCGAGGAGTACGAGCTCCCGATCGAGAACTACCGGCGCGACGTGATCGAGGCCCTCGAGAGTCTCGAGGACGAAACCGCGGACCGAGAGACTGAAGCGTCTCCCTGAATCGGTTTTGGGCCGCACTCGACGACGGTTGGTGAGGGTTTCGGTCCCGTTGAATCGGAATCCGACCGGGGTCGATCGGTTTGCGTCGTCGGTCGCGAAACCCGACAGCCAGCGCCAGTTTCGGCGCTCGACCGCGTAATACCAGCGTCTGACGAATTCTTAAGTGGCCAGGCAGTCCATATTCCCGGTAGCATGGGCAACAAGAACAAGACCATCTCATTTCGGGTAAACGAGGATGCGTTCGAGGCACTTCGCGACATTGCCGAGGAACGTGACCTCTCGCTCTCGGCACTGTTTCGCAACTACGTCGACATGCTCGTTGCCCACGATGGCCAGGTCGAGGTCATCCCGGAACACCAGGTCGACGACAAGGGCACCGGTCCCGACGAGTTCCCGCCGAAAGTCGAGGTGCCCAAGAGCTTCGTGCGCGAACACGAACGACTGGAACTGGAGGCCGATCACCTCCGCGAGCAACTCGACGAACACAAACGGTACGTCACGAAACTCCGCGAGGAACTGGACAAACACAACGGCGAAGACGTCATCCAACTGGAAGACCTCGACGTCGATGACGAAGCGGAGGAGGACGAGCGGTCGTCGTATCGCCTCGGCTAATCGAAACTTTCGATCAGGACTGCGGTTTCGCTACCGCCCTGCCAGCGCAGACTTGAGATCCCGCGCTTCTGTTGCGGTTTCTTCGTGCCCGTCGACCCGGGCCAGTTCTTCGACCGCCTCGAGGGTACGGACGCTGTCGTCCAGGAAGGTGAGAATGTCGCCCTCGTAGGCGTAGACCATATACTCGTCGCTCATGATGTCGACGATGGCGTCGGGACCGTGGCCTTCGGCGCGCAGTTCCAGGAGGTACCGGACGAACTTTCGCTCGGGGTGCCCGCAGTAAGGGTTGTCGTCACAGTCGCAATCCAGGAAGTCCTCGGCGAAGTCAAGGACTTTCTCCTGGGTGACGTCGTCGAGTTTTGCCAGGTTTTCTCCCTGGAACAGGAGGTCGAGTGTCGCCCCTTTGAACGCCCCTTTCGGGATGTTTGTCTCTATCTGGGAGGAGAGTTGCCGGTGATTTTTGACGTAGATCTTGTCCGTGATCGCCACTGGCGGGGAGTAGGGGTGCCGACGGTAAAAAGCGCGTCGTCACGGTTTCACGATGATCGACGGTATCGGCCCCGATTACAGCACGTCGTCGGGGTCGTGCTCCCCGGCCATCCGTTCGGTCTCGGCGGCGTAGTACTCCCGCGTTTCGGGGTCCTCGACGGTACCGAGGTTCGGGGGTCGACGTCGAGACACACGTCCGTCTCCCGGCGTTTGCCGGTGAAGCTCGTGAGCGCCCGTTCCTTCCGGAAGTCCCGCTTCCCGTCCGGTGTGGCGTAGGTGAGGATAATCAGATTCTGTTCGTCGTCCGAGTCCGTCCGCTCAACCAGCCAGACGCAGACCTGGTCGGTCATGTCCAGTCGACTACGCGCCCGAAAAAAAAAAAATGAACGTGGGGCCTGGCAGGAGAAGTCCCTTTTCAGTCGCGATCGGCGGCCGTTCCGTCGCTCGTCGCACAGGCAAGTTCGTCGATCACTGCGGTCACTCGCCGCCGGATCGCCTCCCGGATCTCCCGGACGGTTTCGAGGTCCTGTCGGGCCGGATCGTCGAGCGCCCAGTCCCGGGCCTCGCCGCGCCAGGTAGCCGGGCACACGTCCTGGGCCGAACACCCCATCGTGATGACGTACTCGATGTCGGCGAGTTCATCGGGCGTGATCTCACGGGGCTGACGATCCGAGAGATCGACGCCGACCTCCCCCATCGCCTGGACGACCACGACGTGGACGCGCTCGGCGGGATCGGTGCCGCCGGAGACGATCGTGATTTCGTCTTCGAGCCCCTGTTCCGCGATCCTCCGCTCGGCGAACGCGGCGGCCATCTGGCTCCGTCCGGCGTTCTCGACGCAGACGAACGCGACAGCGACCCCGTCCGTTTCGCCCTCACTCATCGACCGTCCCCGTCTCGCTCTCGGCGGCCGACGCGTCGAGGCTGCCGGTGTCGAAACCGCGCCAGTCGAAACGCCGCTGGAAGTACAGCGCGACGTTGACCAGCGCCAGCAACACGGGCACCTCGATGAGTGGGCCGACGACGGTCGCGAAGGCGACGCTGGAGCCGACGCCGAAGACGGCGATGGCGACGGCAATGGCGAGTTCGAAGTTGTTCGATGCGGCCGTGAAGCCGATTGCGGTCGTCGTCGAGTAGTCGGCACCGATTTCTCGCCCCATCGCAAAGCTGACGAAGAACATCACCACGAAGTAGATCGTCAGCGGGATGGCGATCAACAGGACGTCGCTCGGCTGGCCGACGATCGTCTCGCCCTGCATCGCGAACATCACGATGACGGTGAACAGCAACGCGATCAGGGTAAGGGGATCGACCGTGGGAACGAACTCTTCCTCGTACCACTCGACGCCCTTCGTGCGGGTGCCGACGGACCGCGCGAGGATGCCCGCGGCGAAGGGGATGCCGAGGAAAATCGCGATCGCCTGGAAGACCTGCATCGGCGTGACGTCGAACGCCTGGATGCCGGTAACGAGGGTCTCCATGCCCAGCAACGGCGGCAGGAACAGCGCGAAGAACCAGACCTACACCCCGTAGGTGAGGATCTGGAAGACGCTGTTGAACGCGACCAGCCCGGCCGCGTACTCAGCGGAGCCATCGGCGAGTTCGTTCCAGACTAGCACCATCGCGATGCACCGGGCCATCCCGATGAACACCAGTCCGAGGAAGAACTCGGGGCGGGCGGGCAGTCCTGGCGTGAGACCGCTGAAGAAGACGACCGCCAGGATGAACATGAGGGTCGGGCCGATCAGCTAGTTCTGGACGAGGCTGAGACTCAGGACCCGCCAGTTCCTGAACACGGTTGGTATCTGCCCGTAGTTGACCTTCGCGAGGGGCGGATACATCATCAGGATGAGGCCGATTTCCACGAGGTGGAAGTTCTGGATCGGTTCTGTCACGGAGGGCGCCACGTAGCCGAGTCCGACCCCGATCGCCATTGCCCCGAAGATCCAGACGGTGAGGTACTTGTCGAGGAAGTCCATCGACCGCGGCTCCCCGCAGTCCGGACAATCGCAGTCCGGGCCGTGTTGGTGGTCGAGATCAGTCATCGTCGACTCCCCCGTCTAGGACCCGTAACAGGGCATTTGCGCGGTCGGTCGCCCGGTACTTCTTCCAGCGACCCTCCTTCCGGCCCTCGACCAATCCCGCCTGGACCAGACTCGACATGGCGTGGCTGACTCCGCTCTCGCTCACGTCCACCAGCGGATGGAGTTCGCACACGCAGAGTTCGCCATCGGCCGCCACCAGGGCTCGCGCTAACCGGTAACGGGTGTCGTTTGCCAGCGC
>JBKEGM010000230.1:0-4862 GCA_046710005.1 Natrialbaceae archaeon | reverse complement strand
CGCTGTCTGCCTACGAATCATTCGACGGCCCAATCTTCGTCTTCGACCGGAAAGGTGGGACGATGGCCGACGAGTACAAGAAAGCACACTTCAAGAAATTCGGCAACCTCGACGACGTCCTCCACGTCCCCGTCCCGGGTGCGAACGACGAGGTACTTGCTTTCCCGTACTTCGACATTCGACCGCAACTCGCTGCCGGCGTCTCACGTACGGTCGCCGTCCAGGAGAAAGTTGACCGCTACAACGAACTCCTCGTGTACGTGCTGGGCCGAGAAATGACCCAGCAGGCGTTCGTCGCCCAAGAGATCCTCAACAACCTCATCAAGGCGATGTTCGACCCCGTGTACGGTCGGGACGCATGGCCCATCCAAGACCTGTTCCAAGTTGCCTACAAGATGCAACAACGAGGTAGCGACGACAAGGAAATACAGGAACAAGGGGAGCTTCCCTCCGTGAGCGACAAGACTCTTGAACTCTCACTCACGCGGCATCTCCATGCCGATAAACAGCGGTTCAAGACGTCGATCGACGCCGTGATGAACCGTATCACCAAACTCGCCGAGCGGGATTTCATCTGGCGTGTCCTCAACTTCGTTCCCGAGTGGAACGACGAGAAGGGCTGCTACGCCGACCAGTCCCCGATGTTCGATATACAGGATATCCTCGCCTCGAAGAAGGTGGTCCTCATCGACACGGGCGACCTTCGGCCTGCCTCAAGCAACCTGTTCTCGTTCATGCTGCTCGACTACATCTGGTCGGGCGCTCGCCTCCGTCATCGGGTTGGGAACACCCCGCCGGTCGACGATGGATACGTCATCAACCTCATCATCGACGAAGCCGCGGCGATGCTCCAGTCCGAACTGGTGCGCGACGACATGATTCCTGACGGGCGTGAGTTCGGTCTCTCCCTCGAGGTCATCGTCCACTTCGCAGAACAGGTCAAGGCCGATGCACTCGACGTCTCCTCGTACAAGGAAATTCTGCGGAACATCAATACGAAACTCATCGGAAAACTCGCCGTCGACGACGAGCTCGTGATGACGCTGTTCCACGAAGGCATCGAGGACGAGGAACTCGTCGAGCGGATCACGTCGCTCCCGCGTGGGGAATGGGTCGCTCAACTCCCAGATACCGGGTTCATGACTGACATCCCCGAAATCGTGACGCTGCTCCCCGTTGATATCCCCGACGGTCACAGCGACTCCGACGAGCCCGTGATCGACAAAACCGTGTCGACGCAGGGTCACGTGTTCAGCGACATCAACGCAGAAATCACCCGTACAACGCGGCGTGACCACTGCTTGCTCCCCGGAAGCAACACCGACGCTTCCGGCGAGCAGCTCTCGACCAAACACGGGCGCAGTATCAACGGTAGTGAAAACGACTCACAGCATGACTTCGATATCGGTATGCCCAGCGGGAACGGCGAAGGCAAGAAGACCGGGTCCAACCCACAGACGCAACTCGGCACGGGAAGCCCGAATACCCCCGACGCAAGGGGACAACCCCCGTCGGGAAGACACAACGAACAGGCCGAATCAGGGGCTAGTCGAGTCCCCGCAGACGACCTCACAGACGACTTCGATTCACGCCGTCCACCGCGAGAAACGGACGATGAAAGCGAGACCGATGGCAGGATTCCACAGACGGCCGACGAAGTAGACAGTGATCTGGGAGATCGGGTTGACAGCTTCCTCCACGATGGAGTCGACCCTGGCACAGAAGACCCGTCCGAAACGGACGAGGCACACAGCGACGAGGTGGGGGGAACAAGCCCCGATAATGAAGACGGTCAAAATGTGTCTGATACCCCCGACAAAAACCTCACTGAGAGTGTCGGTGAAGAGAATGGAGAAACTCAATCGGCCATAGATGAGAGTCTGACAGTTGAAGAACGCCACTTCCTCGCTGCGATCGTCACCACGGTCAACGGCAACCACCCTGCCTACGATGTCGTGGACTCGATGAAGCGGATAAAGAGTCAGTTTGGTGAGGTAGACGACGAGAAGCTCATCGACCTCGACTACCTCGAGAAGCAGACCGAGAGTCTCCGGGTCTACTACACCGTGACTCGCGACGGTCAGCATGCGTGTGGAGCGAAGGTCGCGACCGGCGAAGATCAGGGCGATGTGAACGAGAAGACTTACCACAAAGTGATGGTCGAGGCATTCGCTCGCTCACTTGCTCGCGATCCAAGCAATCATTATTTTGTCAAACGATATGCGCCACTTTACGGGACCGATGTGAAGCCAGACGTGGTCGGCTACGACGGCGAAGATCCCGTCGTCATTGGAGAGGCAGTATCGAACAGCTCCCACCCGATGATAGTCAAACACTATGACGACTTCAACAGATTCGGTGTTGGGAAGAAAGTCTGGATTGTACCTAATCTATCAGTCGCATGGGACATAACTCGAGCCCTCGCAAACGCTGATCGGATCGGTGAACTGCCCCCAAAGCGAAACAACCGGACCTACGGGAAACTGACCGAGGCCATCTGGGGTGAAGATGGCGAGTGGACGTTCGTTGGCGCTCCAAATCTCCTCGATGATCTCCACTAGTCACGCCTCGGCGTGCGCGCAAAATCCGCGCACGGCGCGCACGGGCAGTACGGGGGCTCTACCGCCAGAATCCGCCTTCTCGAACATCCCCTCAGCGTCAGCACTTAGCGCACGTGTGCAAAACACGTTAGAGAGGCTAAAACGCGATCTAAGAGATCAAAGGAGGATCACCGATTTGAGGGAGGTTTCGAGTACGCTCAATTTTGCGCAAAATCCGCGCATCGCGCGCACGGCCAGTACAAGGGCTTTACCCCCAGAATCCGCCTTCTCAAACACCCCCTCAGCGTCAGCACTTAGCGCACGTGTGCAAAACGCTTTAAAGACTCTATGGAGCAATTTTGTTGCGTCTCCCCCCACTACCGGCCCTACTTTACATAGTATTGGTTTCAGGGGGGGTATCGTCCCCACCCAATTCGTGTGCGGGCTGTTGGTTTTCGCCCTGACCCGGGGAAAATCGACGGAATCGGTTTGTCTCGCCCGGCGAAGCGAGGCGACGGCGCGGACTGACATAAGGTTACATTCATGCCTGAAATAGACGTGACTAAAGACGGGATACCGGAGAAAACTCGCACCATCAGGAATTGGATTTGCTGGCGCGAAGGCATGCGCGATGGGAAAACTACCAAAATTCCGACGAAACCATATCGGACGAATGGTGACATCAACGCCGATCCTACCAACCCCGATCATCGCCGAGACTTCGACACTGCTTGGAAGGCGTTCACCGACTCTCGCGTTGACACCGATGGACTGGGGTTCGTTTTCAGCGACGATATATTCATCGTCGGCATCGACCTCGATAAGTGTCTTGACCCTGATACCGGCGAAACCGAGGAATGGGCACAGAAAATCATCGACAGGATCAACTCATATACGGAGGTCTCTCCCTCCGGCACTGGTGTACATATCCTCGTCGGTGGGATGCTTCCATCTGGCGGAAATCGGAAGGGCCGCGTCGAGATGTACGACTCTGATCGGTACTTTACCGTAACTGGCGCTCACGTCGGAGGAACCCCCACAGAAATTCGAAAATGTCAGGATGGGATAGAGGCCGTTCACCTCGAGTTCATCCGGGATGGCGTGAGTCCAGATGGACAGACGACTCTCAGCCGGGGGACGAATGTCGAAGAGTCAGAAAATGGAGATGACGCCGGTGGTCGCCGCGACACCGAGGCCCCGGCGCAACAGAGTGCGAGTTCGCTCATCGAACGTTATGGAGACGCCTTCAGGAACATCCGTGACCCCGCCATCAAGGAGGCCCTTGAGCGGGTCGCGACGAAGTACGTTCCTTCCGAGTGTCCCAACACGTTCGACGATCTCGCGGGGCCTGGTGTAGACCTATCAGATCAGGAGATACTCACGCGGATGTTCGACTCTCATGGGGGTGACCGGAAGCAGCGTCTCTACGAAGGCGACGCCTCGATGTGGGGGTCTCATGACGCCGATTATCCAAGCCAATCCGAGGCAGACATGGCGCTTGCTCACAACCTCGCGTTCTGGACGGGGAAGGACCCCGAACGGATGAACGCGCTGTTCAAGGAATCCGGCCTACACCGCAAGAAGTGGGAGCGACGTCACTACGCGAGTGGTGCGACCTACGGCGACGTCGCGCTTGCCCGTGCGCTCCTCCGGGTGAACGATTACTACGAAGTCCCGAGCAAAGATGGTGTAAAGTTCTCGAAGGCCGATTCCAACGGCTCGGGTTCATCCTCGTCCTCGGGGTCGGACGACCGCGATCTCCCACCGATGGACTTCAAGATTGGCTCCGATTCCAGCATGTCCGAGGCTGTCAACGCCGCTACGGACGAGACCGGCCCACTGCACAGCGAGGGGACGAACGGGGAGACTACCACCGTCGATGCCGATGTCCATCCCGACCTCGAGGACGGTGAGGAGTTCATCGCCGTCAACCCCGACGGAGACGGCGACCCGGCAGCAGTCGCTGACGCCTACGCAGCCGGGCAGGAACCGAAGCGAGAGAACGACCAGGCCTCGGGTCCTGGTCATGACGGCGCTTCGTCGACGACCACCCCCAAAGCTTCCACGACAGCTGGGACCAGTGCTGATGAGAGTCCTATTCAAGAGCCGAGAGCGGCCGGGTCAGGTACCGCGCCACCCACGACGGATGGTCGCGAACCGGCTGATCCGCATGGGTTGGACACCGATTCCGACCTCGACGAGAGTACCCAGCGGATGATGGAAGCGTCCGCTCGCGACGCCGGGCCGGGATGGGAACGCACCGACCCGACGCTCGATGACGACGAGAAGCACCCGACAGATTGGATGATCGGCGAGATCCGG
>JBKEGM010000229.1:0-4863 GCA_046710005.1 Natrialbaceae archaeon | reverse complement strand
TGTGGAGACTGCGACCGCTGTGGACCCGACTCATCGAGAGTCAGTGTCTGCAAGTCGCGTCGTGGAATCAGGAAGCCCCGCCCTCAAGGAGTCGCCGAAGGCGACGAGTAGGGCGGGGTAGTTCACATGCCGATCAAACTCGAATCATCAACCCACCAATTTGGAAAGCAGCAACACGGATGTCAGTTCTGCGTCGGCGACTCCGTCCGCCCCTCGGCGAGGAGCGTGTTTTCGGACAGGGTTCGAATCCCTCGGCGCAACCGCTCGGTCACAGCCTGATCGGAAATGTCGAGGGCCGCCCCCAGTTCCTTCGTCGAAATCTGGCGCGGAATGTCGTAATACCCCTCGCGAATGGCCAACCGAAGGGTCTCGCGTTGGGCCGTGCTCAAGCCATACCATTCACTGGCGTCCGGAGGTGTCGGGTTATAGACGGCGGTAACGGTCAGCGTAACGTCGTTCTCGCGACATTGTGTATCGAATGTTGAGACCGAATCGTGATCTTCAAACCGGACCTGGAGGGACCAGGTTCCCCCGGATCCCGACCCTTTCAACAGGTAGCCATCATACTCGGAAATGGCAGACAGTAGCTCATCCTCGGATATGTTCCAATGCAGTGCATAGAGAACCCGGTCGCTCGTTTCGTCGAATTCGACCAGTTTCTCCACGCCATCGTGACTCTGAACTGTTTCGACGAAGTCATCGGAATCCGTCTGGTAGAGCCATATCAGCGGGATAACTTGTTCGCCCAGCGGAATCATTTCTTCAAGTCTGATTCGCCCGCGACCTGGAACCGCGAGGACACGCCCCAACTCGAAGTCTCTCGCCCGAACATCGAACTCAACGATGACGCTCATAGGCGACGGTACGAAGTCGGGGCTGTTGGTTCCTCGGCTTGGCATACCAAGCAATTGCGAGGTTTATTTAGGCTGCATCCCCTCGTAATCCTATCGGCAGTGACTCGACGTTCCTGAACTCGCTACCGATACCTAATGGATACACTCTTTACCGACGCTATCAAGACGGACGAGAAGTTCGAAGCCACACTCAAAGACCTCCTGACAGCGGCCAAGGACAACAACGTTCGAATCGAAGGCGGCTGGGAGTGCAACGGGACCGACGGTAACAGTTGGGACGTTGTGATTACCCGACTCGATTCGGGAAGTGATGACTGATCGTCACGATCAGGGGCCTGGTATATCAAGCAGTTCCGGTGAACTTTTATTTCCTCCTTGGAGACAATGGTATACTAATCGCTGTCACCCCGCGATGACCTTACCATGACGACAGACTTCACCGACTCCGTTACGAACGCCGGCGATTTCGAAGAGGCCCTCGAAGATCTCCTCGTTGCGGCGGACAAAAACGACATTGCTGTCGAGGGAGGCTGGTCCCCGAAAAGTCTCAACAATACGACCTGGGACGTGGTAATCACCGAAGTCGCTCCAGCGGACGATTGAGGACCGAACTCATCCCGTCAATCGGGAAACCCCCCGCGAGAGCAACGTGGCAGTTTTTCAGCCAGAAATCTTGATCACCGGGGCTTCGAGACAGTCCGATGCCGTCCCCGCGTCAGTAAATCGGTCACAGGCGACCACGATCGGTGCCCTGACGTCGGCGACTCGGGCGATGGCCAGCGCGGCCGTTATGGAATCGCCCTCGTAGTCGCATGGGTCCCCTTCCGGGCGTCCCATACCCGGAACTACCTGTAGAGCGTCTGCGAAATTGTCGTCCACCGCTTCTGCATGGTGATCTCTCGCGGCCCGCTTGAGATTGTCCAATTTGTCGTGGAGTCGAAGTCGACGTTCCTGCTGATTTCTTTGTTCTCGTGCCGACCGACGCCGCTGTTGCAGGCGTTCTTCGCTGGCCATGCGTTCGGTTTCGGTTTCCGACAGCCCCCGGGTGGCAGCCTCCAGCGCCGCTTCAGTCTTCTCGACCGGTTCGTCTCGTTCGCCGAGCGCCCGTAAACGACCGTGAAGCGTTTGAACGCGTTCACTGAGTTTCTGCTCCCGTTCGTTCGCCTCAGCGATCCGTCGCTGTGCCGCCGAAATCGCCCTCCTTGGATCCCCAACCTGCCCCATCTCGACCAGATGCGTTTCGACGGTTTCGATTTCCTCATCCATCGGTGCATGGATTCCCCGGGACCGGGCGGCGACAGCGAGCGCGCTTCGCACGGAGATGGAACACGGTTCCGTGACGACCCCAACGTAATCGTGAACGGGACCGGGCGACTGACACCGGACGTCGAATGGGCCGTCGCCAGCAACGCTGTCACCCATCGCTTCTGGATCCACATCGTTCCCGAGGTCGATGGCTGGCCCCGATGGACAGTTCCTTTCCATCGGACTTCGAACTCGTTCGCTCTCATAGCCGCCGGTCGCGCATGGACTCGATGGACGGGTAATCCGTCCAGGTCGCGAAGGCGCTGTAGGAGGTGCTCGGATTCGAACGGGTTTCGAATGCCCGAGCCGCCTGGCAGGTAGAGTGTGGAACCGCGGTCGGATCGAGCGGTCCCGTTCGTTCGATCGACACCTCCCCAGGATGTTTCTCTCGCAAACGGAGGGCAAGAAAGGCGCCAAATTCAGTTTCCTCGAGCAGCACAGCACGACCGAACCGGCGCACGATGGGTGTTTCGTGGATTCGACAGACGTTCCGGAGCGAGCCGCGCGCGGCTTTCGAGTAGGTGACTACAAGTATCACAATTCTCAAAAGAGGTTCTCAATTTAAAATATTTTCTAATGAAAATTACCCGGCACCACCGCTCACAGCCGCCCTCAGGTCAACCGCAACGTCCCGTTCTGCGGTTCGTACAGTTCCCCCTTCTGTTTCATCTTCTCGATTTCGTGTTCGATTTTGCCATGGTCCATGCCGATCTCGTCGGCACGTTCGTACACCACGTCGACCGGGGCGCCGTCGTCGTACTCGTCCTCGATTTCCCTGATGAGTCCTTTGAGGTTCTTGATCCGGTCCCGTTGCGTTTTCGTGGTGCCGGTTTCGACGAAATCGGCGTCGAGTTCCCCCGTTTCGGGATCCACCCCGATGTCCTGGAGCGAGGATCGGACGATCTCGATGACGCGTTCGGCGTCTTCAACGTCGACCGTATCCGAAAGTCGGACCCGGGCGCTCGCTTCCGCAAGACGCACCAGTGCCTCGAGTTTGCGGGCCGTCACCGGGACCGGCGAGTCTTCGCCTTCGCCCTGCGCACGGAGATCGACGTAGAAATCACGGATCGCCTCCTGTGCATCTTCGGTCATCCGAGGGTGACAGTTCTGCTTCGCGTAGGCCACGTACTTCCGCAGGAGTTCGGCCTCGATCGCTGGTTCGACCTCCTCAGTGACGGCGTCGACCTCTTCCTGGGTTACGTCCGGGGCCGCCATTTCCTTCCGTTGGGTGTTCAACTCACCCGCGTAATTGGTCGTCAGGATGTGCTCGGCCAGGCGCTTGTCCTCTTCCTCGTCGGGTTTGTCGGTGACCGTGAAGATCAGGTCGAACCGTGAGATCAGCGCCGGTTCGAGGTCGATCTGCTCCGCGATGGGTTCGTATTCGTCGAACCGGCCGTACTTGGGATTGGCCGCCCCCAGGAGAGAACAGCGAGATTTGAGGGTGGCGTTGATACCGGCCTTGGAAATGCTGATTTCCTGCTGTTCGAGCCCCTCGTGCATGGCGCTCCGGTCCGAGGAATCCATTTTGTCGAGTTCGTCGATGGCCGCGATTCCCCGATCCGCGAGCACCAGCGCACCGGCCTCTAGTGTCCACTGCTGGCCGTCGCCGAAGTCATCGCGAACAGCTGCGGCGGTGTTGTGGGTGATGAGCCCGTTCCCGACGAAGTTGTGCGTTCCCGGAACGGTGAGGTCGAACAGTTCCTTCTCGCCCGTGTTTTCGGCGTCGACCACCTCGTCCCAGCGGAGGTCGGCTTCGACCGCTTCGCGGACAAGGGGTTCCGCCGACCCGAGATCGAGGTCCTCCAGCATCGATCGCGCTCCTGCCCGGCCAGGGTGGTCCCCGCGGTTAAGGTTCATGTAGTACTGCCTGCTCGGGCCGTCGACCGTCGCCAGCGCACCACCAACCGGGATCCGCTCGTCGCGACGCGGTGCGTCTCCGACAATTCCTTCGAGCGCCGCCTGCTTCTCAGCCACGTCGAACCCGATCGCCTCGGCGTACCGATCGACGTCCTTCCCGAAGATTTCGACGAAGTGCTGGATACGCTTCGTCTCGATCGTTTGGCCGTCTGCGAGTTCGTACGTTCCTCGCCGATCCCGCTCCCGAGTCCGGGCACGGACGCCGTACGTTTCGAGGAGTAACTGCACCTGCCGGGCGAGGTCTTCACTGATCGTCGAGAGCAGGACGCTCGATCCGCCCTCGTCCCTGGCCGAGACGGCACCGTCGGCGTCCATGAGCCCCCGGAGGAATGCGTCCGCGTCCTTCGCAGCGGTCAGTTTCGGAGCCAGTTTGAGATCGTCCTTCGGCGTCGTCATCCCGGCGTTCGCAAACAGTCGGGCAATCGTGACGTTCTTGACCCGGATACTTGGAACCCTGTCCTCCTGCCGTTCGATTTCCGGGTGCTTGTCGAACTTCTCCGCGAAGATATCGACAGCACGTTCGAGGACCCGTTCGTCCCCGTTCGAGATTCGGATCATCCCGCGATTCCCGTCCCGGCGATCGAGCGAGATATCGCCGTCACCGAAGACGATGCCTAGGAGATACAGCAGATCCTCGTCGAAGACGTTGGGAAGGGTGGTGCTGTCGCCGTGGCGAACCATGAGTCGGTCGAAGCCTACGTCCTCCCGCCTCGCACCGACGGCGTCGAGTACTCTGTCAAGTTTTTCCAGCGGGACGTGCCGGTTCCGGATCGTGTCGTAGACGAAG
>JBKEGM010000228.1:0-4878 GCA_046710005.1 Natrialbaceae archaeon | reverse complement strand
GAGGAAGGCGCGAAAACCACCCGGTTCGAGTCACCCTGGCTGGTGTAGAGGATGTGTTCGAGGTCGGCCTGTTCGGTCTTGGTCGGCAATCCGGTCGACGGACCGGCGCGCATCGCCTCGATCAGGACGATCGGCGTTTCGGTCATCTCGGCCAGTCCCAACGGCTCGGACATCAGTGCAAAGCCACCACCGGAAGACCCGGACATGGCCTTGACGCCCGCATGTGAAGCGCCGATGGCCATCGAGCAGGCCGCGATCTCGTCCTCGACCTGCTCGGCCACGCCGCCCATCTCCGGCAGGTGTTTGGTCATGATGGTGTACACGTCTGTCCAGGGCGTCATCGGATACCCTGAGATGAACCGACAGCCTGCGTCGAGGGAGCCGTATGCCGTCGCTGCAGACCCGGACAGGAAGACCTGCTCTTCGTCGTGGCTTCCTTCCGGCACGCTGAGGTCGTGGGTGAATTCGAACGCCTCAGTGGCCCGTTCGTGGGCCGCCTCGAGGATAGCCTCGTTCTGTTCGAGCATCTCACCGCCCATGGCGTCCCGCATCAGTTCCTTGATCGACTCGAGGTCGATATCAAGCAGCGCGGCGGTCACGCCGACCCCAGCGGTGTTCCGCATGACGTTGCGTCCGTACTCGCGGGCGAGGCCTCGCAAGTCCATCGGGTAGACGTGCCAGTTGTTCGCCTCGACCCGTGTCTCGAAGTCCTCGATCTCATCGATGTCGATCAGCGCCTCATCGTAGACGATGACCCCACCCTCCCGCAAATCGTCAAGATTCTCGGAGAGCGGTTTTACCTCCTCGTTGCCGTACATGGCCTCCTGGTCTGGGCTCCGGGCGAACGAGTCACCGAGTGCGAGGAGGAAATTGTATCCATCACCCCGGGAAGTCACCTGGTTGTCGGCGGCACGGATCTCGACGTACGTGTGACCGCCCCGAATTCGTGACGGATAGTGACGATGCGTGAAAACGTTTAGCCCCGAACGCATGAGGGCCTTCGCGAAGTTCTGGCTCGTCGAGTCGATTCCGTCGCCGGAACCACCCGCGATTCGCCAGATGAGTTCGTTTTCTGTCATTGTTGGTGATCACGGTCCTCGTGGACCGTTGCTGAGATAACATACCTTTAGGGCGACTAAAGTCTTTGCTATCAGATACCAAGGAATTATAATGAAGAATGCCCCATATATTACGGGACTCCCAAACAAATATGATGAGAACCCCAATCAGAAATCGTCTGTCGCAAGGTGGGATTTGTGGATATAGACGACCACCTCCTCGCCCCACAGTTTAAAGCGATGGCGGTAAGCCACGTATCCGCCGAGATGCGGTTTCACCTCACTGGCGTCCCACGAGTAAGCTATCACGATCGGCGGTGGGTTTTCCAGGGCGTCCGATGGCTTTGCATCCGGCGGAGAACTAGTGACAGTGGCGTTATACCGCTCGAGATACCAAGGTAAGGGCAACCGATCGAACCACCCAGCGGGGGCAGGTGGCTGTCGATTCCGACTCTCGTTGGCCACGTAGAACAGTCGTTCGTCGGGATTGCTGGGTCTCGTGGAACCGTAAAACATGACGTCCGGGCCATCGTCGTGGTCCGCCGAAATTCGCTCGATTTGTTCGAGTGTCCACCGAAAGTCGTTGGACGGCTGGGTCCAGTGGGCGAACGCCTCATTTCGCTCGGCATCAGACCCCCGATAGTTCGTGTCGTAAGCCACCGTGGCCATCGACCCAACGACCAGAACTGCGATCACCACGGCAAGGGTGGCCTCGATAGTTCGTTCGTCGGTAATCGCATCGCGGCCCCAGCGGTACAGCAATCCAAGCCCCACGGCGGCAGGAATGGCCAGTGGAACGATGGTGTGCACAGTCGACCACGGCGCCATAATGTCCGTGATAATCGGATACCCGAACAGGCTGGCGACACCCCAGTAAAACCCGAGTGCGACGAGGTCCCGTGGCCCGTCAGGCGAATATCGGTCGGCAACGAACCCGACGGCGGCGAAAATGGACGTCACGAACGCACCGGCACCCATCCGTTCGACGTAATCCTGGAAGAACGACATGTACGGGTGATCCTGGTGACTGCCACCTCCCCAGGTGCTAATGAAGGCGTCCCAACTTCCGCCGAGTGCCTCCTCGACCATGACCAGGAACCCACCTGGGTCACCGATTGCAGCCCAGAGACCGGGTGCATCCGTCGCACCGCCCTTCGGGGCGTAAAAGAGGACCAGAATTCCGACGAAGAGCAGATAACTCCCCGCGATCGGTGGGAGGCGGGCACTGTCTCGGCCGGGGCGTCCGAAAACAGCGACGTCTGCGACCAGTGATGTCCCAAAGGTCCAGACGAGCCAGAACCACAATACTGTAACCGCTCCGCCTGGCTCAACCAGGAACAGCCAAAACGCCATCCCGTAGTACGCGCCGGCGCCCAGGTACACCCGAACCGGATCGTCCATCGGGAGCGCAAAGATCAGTGCCAGGCCACCGGCCCCCAGAAGGAACGCCGCAACCGCAGGCACAGCCACAAAACGGGTCCCTGAAAAGCCAAAACTGACCCCCAACAACCCCCTGATAGGCTCCAGAACCAACGAGAGGACCAGCGGATTGATCCCCAGTACCACGAGCACGGCCCGCCAGTCGTATCGATCGGCGATACCGGCGACTCCTCCAAAGGCGTACTCGAGCATACCCAGGATACCGTCGACGGTGGTGGGGCGGGGTCCCTTTCCATTATCGCCGTCCCGACTGGCACTTTCCACACTGTCGCTGCTTTGCGAAGGGGTGCCGGTCTTGGACTCCTCGTCCCCGGAGCCTTCCCGCCAGCGGGGGACCCCACGGAGAAGTCGGTGATCGAGCAACAAGGCCCCAGCCCCGAGCCAGCAGAGCGGGTAGACCAGAGCGTTCTCCTTTGTGGTGAAGCCAAGTGCAACGAGAGCCACAGCAGCGTAGAGATAGCGGTGATCGGCCGTATCGATTCCCCGCACAAACAGCCCCAATCCCAGGACCATGAACGTGGCCACGAGAACGTCGTTACGGAAGAACCTGGAGTAATACAGGAGGAACGGGTTGAACGCCAGTAACAAGGATAACCCGATGGCCTCCGAGTCCCGGAGGTGGTCCCGGAACAACCAGGCGGCAAGTGGCAGCAGTCCCCCGACGATCGCGACAACCAGTCGAAGGGTAAAGTCGTTCGCCCCAATCAGGGAGAAAACCCCCGCGTCGACGTGAACGAGGAAGGGCCCGTGGACGATCGGGCGATAGTGCCAGATACCGGTGGCCTCGTAACGGAGCGTCCAGTAGGCGACCCGGCCCTCGTCCCACTGGGCCACGCGGTGGCCAAGGTCCACGAGGCGAGCGAGGAGACCGGCAGCAGTGACGGCCACGATGGCCGCCAGAAGCCGTTCGTTCGAGACCCATCCACGCAAACGTCGCGAATCGATCGCCATCGTTCACCCAGGTGATGCGTACCCTTAAACGCCTTTTGCGTTCCGGCCGAGAAAAGAGGGCACCATCGCGGTCCCCGCAAACGAGTGCGGTGAACGATACTTCTTTGCCAACCGTCGCCCACATCCCGTTATGGTAGCGCTTGGATCGCTTTTCGCGCCGTTCGTCAATCGTGCATCCTGGCAGGGGGCGGAATGACGATGGAGTTCTCGAATCGCGTCGACCGCGTCGAACCCAGCGCGACGCTCGCAATCGGCAATCGAGCCAACGAACTCGAGGCCCAGGGCGTCGACATTGTGGACCTGAGCGTCGGCGAACCGGACTTCCCCACGCCCGAAAACATCGTGGCCGCCGCAAAACAGGCATTGGACGCAGGACATACTGGATACACGTCTTCCAACGGAATCCCCAAGCTCAGGAGCGCGGTCGCGGAGAAACTCCAGGCAGACGGTCTCCCATACGAGTCCCAGAACGTCGTCATCACGCCAGGCGCGAAACAGGCACTCTACGAGGTCGTGCAAGCCCTCGTCGACAGCGGTGATGAGGTTATTCTCATCGATCCGTCGTGGGTGTCCTACGAAGCCCAGGGTAAACTCGCCGGGGGATCGATCGAACACGTCCCGACCGCAGCGTACGAGTTCCAGCTCGAGCCGGCCCTCGATGACCTGGCCGAAGTCCTCTCGGACGAGACGGCCGTGCTGCTACTCAACTCGCCGAACAATCCCGCGGGTTCGGTCTATTCCGACACAGCCCTCCAGGGCGTCCGCGACCTGGCTATCGAAAACGACGTCACCGTCGTCTCGGACGAAATTTATAAAGAGATTACCTATAACGGCCCAGCGACGAGCATTGCCGGACTCGATGGCATGTTCGAACGGACTGTCACCGTGAACGGGTTCTCCAAGGCCTACTCGATGACGGGCTGGCGGCTCGGGTACTTCGCCGCCCCCGAATCGCTGGTCTCCCAGGCGGGCAAACTCCACTCCCACTCGGTAACCTGTGCCACAAACTTCGTCCAACAGGCCGCCGTGGAGGCCATGGAGAACACCGAGGTTGCGAAGGGGCAAATGGTCGAGGCCTTCGAGGAACGCCGCGATTTGTTAATCGACCTCCTTGCCGACCATGGCGTGGAGGTTCCGGCGCCTGAGGGGGCGTTCTACCTCATGCTCCCGGTCGCCGAAGACGATGCGACGTGGGCTGAGCAGGCGCTGGAAGAAGCCCACGTCGCGACGATTCCCGGCAGCGCGTTCGATGCCCCAGGCTATGCTCGCATCTCGTATGCCTCGAGCACCGAACGGATTCGGGAAGGGGTTCGCCGACTTGCGGAGAACGATTATCTAACGAACTGAGGGGGACCGCACACCTTCGGCACTATTTCCGCTCGCGGATTAATGCGTCGACGATGTCCCTCGTCGAAGCCAATTCCTCATC
>JBKEGM010000227.1:0-4901 GCA_046710005.1 Natrialbaceae archaeon | reverse complement strand
GAGTTCCGCCGCGATATCGGCCCGATCGAGCGCCGCCTCGGTGGTCGTGGCGAGGATATCAGTGAAGTTGACGTCGATCGTCTCGAACGCCTCCTGACGGTCCGCGCCGACCGTGAGCAGACCGTGCTCGCCGAGCGGTTCGATAATCGCACTTTCGACGGGAAAGGCCTCGCCATGGACCGTCTCCGAGGAGACGAGGTCGTCTATTACCCGCGATGTCCCTGACTCGAAAACCTCGCCAAGAAGCCCTTCATCGTCGGCGACCGAGTCCGTGGTTATCAGCATCTCGTTCGCCTCATCGCTCCGGGCGGAGAGACGGAATTCACCAGAGCGCTTGTCGTGCAGGCGAACGGTGACGAGAGGATGGCCCAGGACGGTCGTGGCCATATTGACCGCTGATTCCGCAACCTCTGCAGGAGAACTGGCCCGCAATAGCCGTGGCGTCGCCTCCTGGAGGGCCTCGAGCGTGTCGGCCCGCCGGACCTCCTCGCTGACGTCCCTGACAATCGACACGACGCTCATGATTTCGCCGTCCTGTACGATCGGCGCGTTCTGCCAGTGACACTCGATGATCGTGCCGTCGGCCCGTCGGTTTTCGTTGATACTGTCGGTGGCGTCGCCGGAATCGGTCAGTTCTTGCCATCCGGCCTCGATTCGACTGCGGGCCGATTCCGGGACGATAAGTCCGGTGCCGCTTCGACCCAATGCCGTGGTTCGATCATACCCGAACAGATCCTCGGCTGCCGGGTTCCAGCCAATCACGCGAAAATCCAGGTCCCACTCGATGATCGCGAGCGGGGACTGTTCGACGAGCAGAGAGTGATTCCCACTTGAAATCGTCGGCCGAGTCGCTTCGGTTGCGACGGAGTTCACGACATCGACGACTCGTTTCCGGAGGGTTTCTCCGGCGGCAGTCCGTGGAACGTACCCGTCGACACCAGCGGCAACCGCCTTACCAGCTATCGATTCGTTCCCATCAGCTGGATAGAGCACGAACCCTGTACCCGGGGCGGTGGCCCGAACGCGGCGGTACAGTTCGAGACCGTCACTGTCCGGGAGATCGAACTGGCTGATTACACAATCGACATCCAGGGTGTCCAGGACCGAAATCGCCCCCTCCCCGTCGGTGGCAGTCGTCACCGAAACCGAATCCTCATCAAACAATGCCTCGATGTGACCGGCGCCGCCCGTCGGATCGACGGAAAGGAGACGAATAGGTGTGTCCATGGGGTATCGAGTCCTGCCAGATCGGAACCGCACGAGACTGACGTGCGATCCGTTTGCAACCCAGCCTTGTTGAGTTTTTGGCCGGTTGTCGCTGGAATAACACTAACGATCCTGGCGTTCGAACCCTTCGAGCACACCGCGGCCATCCGTGTGTCCGAGGTCCGGGAGCGTCGCTCGTTCGGGATGTGGCATCAGGACTGCAGCATTGTCGCGAACGCCCAAAATCCCGGCCACAGAGGCCGTGGATCCGTTGGGATTTGCTTCCTCGGTAACCGTCCCGTCGGCGTCACAGTACCGGAAAAGGATACGATCCTCGCTTTCGAGGCGGTCGAGTTCGTCGTCCGAAATCTCGAATCGACCCGCCCCGTGAGCGATGGGGAGTTCGAGCACCTCGCCCGCTTCGTAGGGCGACGTCCAGACCGTGTCGGCGTTCTCGACGCGGACGTGGACGTGTTCGCACTGAAACCGGGCGCTCTCGTTGGTCGTGAACGCGCCCGCCGCGATACCGCTCTCGCACCCAATCTGGGCCCCATTGCAAATCCCAAGCAGTGGAACGCCATCGGCCACCGCTTCGCGAACCTCGTCCATGATCGGGGAGTGGGCCGCCATCGCGCCGGCTCGGAGATAGTCGCCATAGGAGAACCCACCAGGCAGGAAGATCCCAGATGGATCCGGGGGAAGGCCGTCCTCGTGCCAGACGATTTCGGCGTCGATTCCGACATGCTCGAGAGCGGCGATGGTGTCGCGATCACAGTTGGAACCCCCGAAACGGACGACGGCCACCGTCATCACATACACCCCCTGTCGGCTGTGCGATGAGAGGCAGTCATGGCCCCTACGGCGTGGATATCGAGCGCCATCGTCATTCTCGCTCCGACACCGCGATTTCGTAATCGTGGATGGTCGGGTTCGCGAGCAGTCGTTCCGCCATCTCTTCGGCGCGCTCGCTCGCGTCCGCCGCCGACTCGGCATCCAGGTCGAGTTCGAACCTGTCGGCTGACCGAAGCCCGTCGAGTTCGAATCCCAGTCGCTCGAGGGCCTTTCGGGTCGTCTCGGCTTCGGGATCGAGCACCCCCTGCTTCAAGCGGACGGTCACGGTGACGGTGTAGGCGGTCATCGCCTGAATCCCCGCGTCCGTGCTCAAAAACGCTTGTGATTTAGGGTCGTCGTTGCACGTTCGTGAATACCCAGTCCCGAGCGTCGCCGTGAATACGGCTTTGGCCAACTCCCCCAAGACTACAGATCGCGAACCGCTGTGACTGCATCCCCCAGCGACGGGGCCTCGGGGAAGACCCTCCGACCAATATAGCGGTTCGTCCCGGACCGATAGAGATCGGCCGCTGTTCGTATTACCGAGTCCGAAAGCGGATCCGGAGTTCGATCACAGAGCGACTTCCAGTTGGCGACATCTCGCTCCTTGGCTGTGGTTTTCGCCGCTTCGACGGCATCGACCCACGCTGGCTGGGTGCGTTTGTGGTACTGACGGAGGACTTCCTTCGAAATTTGGGTCCCGTCGTCCCGAAACCGGTTTTCATCGAACGTGCCAGCGACGTCTGCCACCCGAATCTCACCGTCGAAGTACAGACACTCTATCTTCCCGTCAAGGTGAGTCATGCCGACGGCCTCGGCGCGGTCGGTAATCGCTCGGTTGACGCGTCTGGCAACACCCTCCAGGTCGTCGAGCGACGCACGCCCGGCGATCCGATTGGCCTCCGCACGGTCGAGGTACCGATCCGATTCCTCGTACTTTGTCGAGAACTCCACGATCGGTTCCTCGAGTGCCACCCCCTCCGCAGGCCATTCCGCAACGTCGAGGCCATGATCTGCGGGCGCCGTCCGCCGCCTGAGACTCGATCCGACCGGGACGTGGTTGCGGAAAACGACCTCCAACGGGATCAGGTAATTCCGTCCACCCGCCTCGTGGAACGCCTCGTAGTCGTAGTCGCGATCGTCCTGAGGAAGGTCCGGGACTTGCGTGAGGTCGATGGCCATTTCGTTTGGCGGCTCGCTCGTTGCATCCAGCGAAACGACCTCACCATCCTCGATAACCCCCCGGTAGTGTGTGGGAACCCCCGCGTCTTCGAGGGATTCGAAGGTGAAGGCCCCCATCGAGCAGAGGCTCGCTCCCTTCTCCGGAATCGCGTCCGGCATCGGCCCCCAGTCGAACACCGAGTAGGCGTCAGTGAAGTTGAAGGCTCCCGCACCAAGTTCGTCAGGCGTCGGGGCTTGCGACACCCGAAACTCCTTGACGCTCGTCACGCGTCACACCGTCCGTGTCCGAGAATCGTCTCCCATCCGGTCGCTACCGTCACAGTGACCTCCGTCCAGCGTTCATAGCGGACACTCCGGTGGCCCGAATAAAGAAGTTTTCACGCCAGGGCATGAGATCGGGTCACCGAACAGCGGGTTGAAAACGAGAAAAAGGGCGACCGGGAAACCCGGTCCTTCCGCAGAGTGAAATGTTTTATAACCACCTGCGACGATCTTATTTCACAGTATAGAAGTGCCGATAGAATTAATATCCTAAAGGAATGATAGAGTATCATGGGAGTTGACAGGCGGGTGACCGGCATCGACCCCGTCGAGACAGCCGTCGAAATCCTCGACTGTTTCGGGGTCGACGCCGATGCCATTGCGGACCGCCGAGGGGAGGAAGCTCTAGACGGAATGACCGACCTCAAAGAGGGCGTCAGTGCAGCACTTCGAGGGAGCGATGGGCCGAGCGTGCCGGCAGTGTTTCTTCGGACGGTGATCGCCAACGGACCCAGAGGGATCGATGCGCCAGCAAAGTATTGGGATAGCGCCTTGAAAATTCAGCTCGGGAACGTTTTCGCCGACGTCGGGGCGACGGTCGAAATCACGGACGCGGATGGAGTCCCGATCGATGAAAGCGCCACTGCTCCTGAACCCTTTCGTGTCGAGATTACGGATGCAGAAGGCGTGACTCACGGCGTCACTTTCGAATATCCGGACACACCCCTCGGGAGTGACAACTACGCGGCAGTGGTCCAGGCGCTCCAGCGGGACCTTCTCGATGGAACGGGGTTCACCATTGTGTTACTTGCCGCCCGGGACCGTCGCTGGCGGTTCGCGCTGGTAAAAACGCCCGACTTCGAACAGCTTCAGGACCGGTATGGTGACCGGATCACGATCGGAAACCACCAGGTCCTGGCCCCTCGTCAACCCGAGGCGTACGTTCCGACGGGCCCCGATGGGGACGTTTTCGTTCCGTCATGGGTAGAGCGCTCCGAGGGGAACGAGGACCGTCTGTCGGTTGCAGGCGTTCACGACGGCGACCTCCCGAGTGAGGAAACCGACGTGGACGCCGTCCTGAACGGTCTCGATCCAGACGACATCGCCGCTGGCGATGTCGACGAGGGCATGGCAGTCGCCACCGACGGCGGTATCGTCGTGGGCAACTTCGAGGCATTCGTCACCGACCTCGATGCGGTCCAGCCCCTGTCGCCGGATTCCCCACACACTCCGGAGCAACTCACGGGAGAGGGTCTGGACGGAACGAAAACGATGGCCGTCGACACGACGTCGACCGAAGGTTCGGATAGTGTGGACGGCGAACGAGAGGGCCTCGACGACGTCTTCGATTGGATCGAACGCGAAGTAGCCGGGGAAACGGCGGGGGTCTCCAGGCGTGGTGACGAATACGACGACGCCGA
>JBKEGM010000226.1:0-4961 GCA_046710005.1 Natrialbaceae archaeon | reverse complement strand
AATTCACATGTCTGCTCTTCGAACAAACGGCCTAACGAAGCGTTTCGGCGACATCACGGCCGTCCAGGAATTAAATATCACAGTCGAGGACGGCGAGGTGTTTGGCTTCCTCGGTCCGAACGGTGCGGGAAAGTCCACGACGATCAACATGATACTGGGCTTTCTCGACCCAACCGAGGGATCTGCGACCGTACTGGGTCACGACGTGGCCCACGAATCGTACCGCATCCGCCAGCGAATCGGCCTGCTCCCGGAAGCCTTCGACGTCTACGAGAACCTCACCGGTCGCGAGCACGTCGTCTCGGCAATCGAGACGAAAGGGGCCACCGACGATCCGGACGTGATCATCGACCGAGTCGGCCTCGATCCCGAGGACGCCCGCCGTGCGGCCGGCGGTTACTCGAAGGGGATGCAACAGCGCCTGGCGCTTGGCATCGCGCTGGTGGGCGAACCGGACCTCTTGATCCTCGACGAACCCTCTAGCGGCCTCGACCCGAAGGGGATCAAACTCCTCCGGCAGATCGTCCGCGAAGAGGTCGAACGCGGGGCGACGGTGTTCTTCTCCTCGCACATCCTCGGCCAGGTCGAGAAGGTCTGTGACCGCGTCGGGATCATGTCCGAGGGCGAGATGATGGCCGTCGACACGATCGAAAACCTCCGCGAGGAAATCGGTGCCGGAGCGAAGGTCGAGGCGACAGTGACCGAGGTCCCTGACCTCGACGAGGTCCGGTCGATCGAGGGCGTTAGCAACGTTACCGCGGCCGCCGACGTCGTCCGGATCACCTGCACGGCGCCGGAGGCAAAGATCCGCGCGCTCCGGCGAGTCGACGACCTCGGAACGGTTCGTGACCTCGACGTCGAGGACACCTCCCTCGAAGCGCTGTTTCAGAAATACACAAACGGCGGGACGGAAGAGGGGGAGGCGTCATCATCCGACGGTGGTCCCGCACCTGAAGGGCAGTCGGCCGACGTTGGCACTGCCGCCACTGGGGGTGAACACTGATGGGGATCTACACGGTCGCCCGCGACGACTTTCAGAACGCCCGTCGGTCCAACATCGTGCTTGGTGTAATCGGCGTGTTCGCCGGATTGGTCGCACTCATCTTCTTCTCGGAGATGGGCATCTACGACGAACCCTACCGGACGCTGTTCGACGCGGTGGCGTTCATCTCTTTCGTGTTCCCGCTGTTCCTCGCACCGTTGTGCTACCTCAGCATCGCCGGCGACCGAACTAGCGGGACCATCACGTTCGTCATGGGGTTGCCGAACCGTCGATGGGAGTACTTTACCGGGAAGTTCTTCTCGCGGTTCGGCGTCGCCGCGGCGGCCGTCGTCCTCAGTACGGCGGTCGGGTTCGCCATCGCGGCAGGCACATTTGTCAACTTTCCTGACATCGAGCGCTTCCTGACCTTTGGCGGCGTGTCCTTGCTCTATGCCCTCGCGTTCGTGAGCCTCTTTCTGGCGATCTCGGCGGGGGCCCCGTCGCGGTCACGGGCCATGTTCGGGGTCCTGGGCGCGTACTTCTTGTTAATCCCCTTCTGGTTCGGCTTCCTCCCGTTCATCAATCTCCCGACCGCCCTCGACACGGTCGCGAGTCTCCCGGGGATTACCCTTTCCGAGACGACCCGGACCTACATCGGGTTCTTCTCACCGGCGACGGCGTATCTCCAGGCCAGCAAGGCGGTGTTCGCGGGCGTCCTCGACCAATTTCCGGCGTTCCAGCAGTTCAACACTGACGACAAAATGTACGCCGAGCTCTGGTTCAACGCGGTCGTGTTGCTCGCGTGGTCGGTGATCTCTCTGGCGGTCGGATACATCTCCTTCGAGCGTTCCGAACTCGGATAACGGTGCTTGTCGACGGGCCCGTTCGGACAGGGCTCAGATCGTCCGGGTACCATCGGGGTCACCGTCTGCACGGTCTGACTGGGAGAGTGGGGGGCGCAGGGCAGGGGCTATTATCCAGTGATAACACCAGATTTTACTTTGCTGAGAACGGACTCTCGACTATGGACGGAGGGGCGGAACCGTGGTAAGCGGGGGTGTCGCACTTGGATTGACTGCGCTGACGTTGGGCGTCTTCACGGCCCTCGGCATCTGGTATACTCGGGGCCGCGTCACGACCGTCGAGGACTTCATCTCGGCCAGGGGCAGTGCGGGGCCGGGAATGACGACCGCGACGTTGATCGCCTCGGTCATGGGCGTGTGGATCCTCCTGTCGGTGCCGGAAGCAGGCGCCGCCTTCGGCGGTATCGCCGCCGTCGCCGGGTATGCGGTCGGGGAGTCACTCCCCATGCTCGTCTATGCGAAACTCGGGCCGCGGATCCGCGAACTCATCCCCGAGGGGCACACGCTGACAGAATACGTTTATGCGCGGTATGGGGCGGCGATGTACGTCTTCATCCTTCTCGTGAGCCTGTTTTACATGTTCATCTTCCTCGCCGCCGAGTTGACCGGGATCACGAGCGCGCTGAACCTGGTCGCGGGCGTGCCGCGCTGGCAGACCGCGTTCCTTGTCGGCGGGTTTGTCCTCGTCTACACGGGCTATGGCGGCCTCCGGGCAAGCATCTTCACCGACACGCTCCAGACGCTCCTGCTCTTGCCCCTGCTTGTCGCCACGTTCGTCGGTGCGGTGGTCGCCCTCGGCGGAACCGGCGCGGTCCACGCCGCGATTGTAGCGGAGGATCCGGCATTGATCGATCCCGGCTTCTTCGCCGGGCTTCGGTTCGGCGTCTGGATCGCAGTGGCCATCCTGGGGGCCGAACTGGTCAATCAGACCTGGTGGCAGCGTATCTACGCCGCCGAGGACGCCGAGACCCTTCAGCGCGGGTTCGGCGTTGCGGCGGTCGCCAATGCGGTGGTCGTCTTCCTCGCTGGCCTGTTCGGCGTCCTCGCCCGGGGACACGTCGACGTGGTCACGGCGGCAGGGAGCGCCGACTATAACGCGAGCATCGCGCTCTTTCTCTTGCTTCAGGAGGCGTTTGCCGACCCCCTGGTCCTGGGAATCACGCTGCTCGCAGTCCTGCTGGTGATGAGTTCAGCCGATACCCTGTTCAACGCGATGGCAAGCGTCGTCACGGCAGACCTCCCCCGGGTGCTTGCCGACCCGACTGACCGCACGCTCCGCCTGGGTGCGCGAGCGCTCACCGTGGTGGTCGCCCTCGCCGCGATCTACGTGAGCCTCCGTGCCAGAAGCGTCCTCAGGCTCTTTCTGCTGGCCGACCTGCTGGGCGCTGCGGTGATGGTGCCGCTGTTATCGGGGTTGTACTCCAGGCGCGTGACGGGTGGGGGTGCCCTCGTCTCGGGACTGGCGGGACTAGCAGTGGGCGTTACGTACTTCGGCGGGATCCGCCCGTTCGTCGCAGGCCTCCCCGGCGTTGGCGTCCTTCCGCCGGCCGATAACCTGATCGCGTTCCTGGGCGCCGCGGCCGTATCGATGCTGGGCGTTGTCGTGACGATCGGGCTCTCGACCTCCCGGTTCGACCTGGGGCGACTGGACCGCGAGATCCGCAGTCTCGACGACCCAGCGCGAGCGGATGGCGGGCCAATTGAGGCCGAGCAGTCTGTGAGCGATGGTTCGGACGGAGGTGACCGACCGTGACCCTCGGCCCGGTCGCGTTTGCGGTGGTGATCTGGGGCGCCGTGCTCCTCGTGCTCGGTGTGTTCGCCTACGAGGTGTACGTGCTGGTGCGAGGAAACGGCTGGCTCGGCGGCGACCGGGGCGACCGTCCAGCCGGGTGACAGTCCCTGGTCCTCCCGGCCTCCTGTCCCCCCGTCAGAGCGATTCGACGAACCGGTCGAAGGCCCCACTCTCGGCGTGCACGTGGGCGTCGGTGCCCAGCGTTCGGTATTCCGTGAGGCCGTCGTGCTCGCCGTCGATCCCGTCCCCGCGCTCGACCTCGAAGGCGAAGCGGGCGTCGGTCGCGACGTCGGCCCGCGAGTAGTGAAACTCGTGGCCGCGGACCGCCTCGCCTTCGCCGGCCGTGAGCGTCGGTTCCTGCGCCCGGAGTTCGACGTGATCGATCGCTTGCGGAGCGTCGTGCATCTCGACATTAGCCGGGAGGACTCCTGCCATCTCGTGGGTTGCCCCGTCGGCGGTCGTCAGCGATTCGGTCAGGACCATCAGGCCGCCACACTCGCTCAGGATCGGGAGGCCGTCGGCCGCTCGGTTGGCGATGGCTGCGAGGGCCGGCCCCTCGGCCAGTTCCGCAGCGTGGAGTTCGGGATACCCGCCGGGGAGGTAGACGCCGTCGCAGTCCGGCAGGTCGTCGCCGGCCGTCGGGGCGAATGTGACGACGTCAGCCAGCGATCGGAGGCGTTCCATCGTTGCCGGGTAGATGAACCGGAAGGCGTCGTCACGGGCGACGGCGATCCGGGCGTCGGCGGTCGAAGCGGGCGTCGCTTCCACGGGTTCGGCTTTCGTCGGTTCGCGGGCTACCTCGAGGAATCGGTCGACTCGGAGTTCCTGGGTGGCGGCGTCGAGGGCGCCGTCCTCGAGGGGCGTCTCGTCGCCCATATGGAGACCGAGGTGCCGATCCGGAATCTCGAGGTCGTCGCGGGGCGGGATCCGACCGAAGTAGCTCAATTCGTCGGGCAGGGCGTCCCGAATCCCCGACTCGTGGCGGCCGCCGTGGGCCTGCTGGGCGATCACGCCGGCCACCTCGACGTCGCGTTCGGCCTCGTCCTTGACCGCGGTCGCGTACTCGCGGAACCCGAGAGCCGTCGCGGCCACGCTCTCCATGCCCGCGCTCGCATCGACGACGAGCACGACGGGGAGGTCGAGCGTCGCCGCCACCCGCGCAGTCGAGGCGGCGGAGCCGTCGTACAGCCCCATGACGCCCTCGACGACGGCCACGTCGCCCTCGCCCCGCCAGTAGTTCCGGCGGGTGCCCTCGGGGCCTTCCAACCAGGGGTCGAGGGTTCTTGATGGTCGGTCGGCCACGACCGCATGATGGGAGGGATCG
>JBKEGM010000225.1:0-4963 GCA_046710005.1 Natrialbaceae archaeon | reverse complement strand
GCGGATGCGTTCGTCGATGCGTTGGGGGCGGTCTCGTTCGTCGTTGCATTCCCGGTCGTGGCGTTCCCGTTTCGATCGCTCGCAGTTGCCGTCTGATTCCCGGCCGATTCGTTGGTAACGCTCTCTCGGTCGGCGCTGCCGTTGACGCTGTTCGCTGCCCGAAGTTCCTGGACGCGATCCTCGAAGTAGTCGTAATCCTCATCCGTGAGATTGACTGATGTGTTGGCGTCGACGCTCTCGAAGGCCGGCCGAATGCTGGCGTTCGGGTTTTGAACGAGGAATTCGAGTGTCTCGTGAAGGGCCGCTTTCGTCTCATTGAGTTCTTGTTGGCGGTCTCGAAGCTCCTCGGCGCGGTCCTCTCGGATGGCTGCAGTCCCGATCACGTTTGCGACGCTCCGCGTAGAGTCGTTTGCCACGAGCGTCTCCGAGATCGTCTCGTTGTCGTGCAATCCCTCCTGGTACTCCAGCATCGCGACCAGCGTCTCGCTATCCAGGACGTTATCGTCCTCGACGATTACCTGTGCCGTGGTCGTATTCTCCGTTCTGGCGGCGAAGTTCGCGTCGGCATAATCGAGCGCGTCGGCCTCATCAGCGTCGGTCTGGAACTGATCGAGCGATGTCGACCGGTCCAACATCGGGACGCCGGCGGCCACGAGGGCCGAAGCGACGACCATGACAGCGATGACGATCCGAGCGTTCTCCGAAATCGCCCTTGCAACATCAGGACTCATCGCTACTCCCTTCCCGGCTGCATCGACGGTAGTTTCCGAACGATCGTTCGGTCATTGTGTACCGAACGTTCGTTCGCCTAAAGGGGTAAAGGTTTCGCCCGGGACGAAAACGGAACTGAGGATCCTCGTTGTCCCTGCGAGAAATCCCATCCGCCAATGCGGTGGGCAACTGATTCATTGCACTCTGCAATGAGCAACTGGGGCCCGATCCGGAGGTATTTCACGCCTCGCCGAATAATCGTTCGGTATGTCGGACGACCCCTCAAACCAGGACATGTTGCCGTTCGTGGGCGAGCCGGCCGATACGCGTGAGCGGATCATGCAGGCAACCTTCGAGACGATTCAGGAGTACGGCTTCGCGGGGCTATCGATCCAGCGGATTGCCGAGAACGCCGATCTCAGCAAGTCCTCCTTTTACCACTTCTTCGATGACAAGGATGACCTCTTACTCGCGTTTCTGGACGCGATGCTCGAACAGTTCGGCGCGCCGCTCTCGGAGGCCGGTCAAGCGGAGGATCCCGAAGCAGCCCTGTGGGCGTACGTCGATTTTGCGCTGTATGGTCTCGGCGGGGAGTCCTTCCCCCCAGTCGCTGGGGCGGTCGACATCCAGTCGGGACGGCCATACGTCGAACTGCGCTCACAGGGCACCTACGACGAGGACTACCGGGAACGGTTCACCGACATCGACATGTCGATGCGTTCCCAGCTGGCGGCGGCCATCGAACGGGGAATCGAACAGGGGACGTTCCGGGAAGTCGATCCGGATCGGACCGCGGAGTTCCTGTTGACCGTCATGCTGGGTGCACTGTTTCGACGGGCGACTGCCGACGCGGTCGATGTCGAGGCCATCCACGACGAGCTGGAAACCATCGTTCGAGTTCGGCTGCTGAACTCCTCCTGAGTTTCAACGGCCCAACATATGCTGGGGTGGGGTCTGAGTGCCACGATGTCGCTGCGTGATCGAACCTGGGCCTCTGTTCGTTAGATCGAATATTCTAGGAATAACGAGAATAATAGAGAAAATACTATACTATTGCAGTAAAATACTCAAATTAAATTCCCGACTATGTGTGACCACCCTCGAGATTGTCCAGGCACAAGGAAGCGAATGCAGGGCCTGCAGAAACTCAAAGGGCTTGCGAAGGCCCTGCATGGTCCAGCCCGGTGGGAAATCGTCGGTATCATCGGTACGGGTACCGCCACGACAGATACCATCCGGGAAGAACTTGATGAACGAGGCTACGACCTTACAAAATCCGGGGTCTATTACCATCTTTCGGAACTCAGTGACGCAGGGGTCATCGACGTTGCAGGATACGTGGAACAAGGACGTGGAGCACCGACCAAGGAATGGACGCTCCGGCGGGAAACCATCGAGATCGATCTTGTCAACCCCGAGGAGGGGGACCAATGAGATCATTTCCGGCCGTCGCAACCGAGGGGCAGTCGAACCCCATAGAGCCAACCAAGAACGATATCATCGATTCATCTGAGTTCCACGTGGGTATCGTTACTTTGGCAAACGGGCAAGAAATACCACCCCACCCCGAACCATACGCGGTTTTCTTTCACGTGCTGGAAGGAACGGGAATTTTTACTGGTCAGGATGGGACTGTCACCCTCGAAGAAGGAGATGGCCTCTACCTGTCACACGGGGAAAAACGAGGAATACGGTGTACTGAGGGGTTAACGATTCTCGGCATACAGGAGGCTCACTGACACCACAAATCATGAATGCGACCGTTTGGATCATCAACGGGTTCGCGGTTTCGGCACTTCTCATCGCCCTCTATCGAGATCGGGAACGCGGAATCAATTCGTTGAAGCGGGGGTTGTTCTCGTTTGTCCGGATTTTACCGACCGTGCTCACGATCGTCGTCATTATCGGACTACTACTTGGTTTTGTTCCGCCGGATATACTCCGGCAAGTTGTCGGTGACCAGTCCGGTATTGGAGGGTTGTTTCTCACCGGCTCTATCGGTTCGGTTCTTCACATTCCCGCCATCGTCGCGTTCCCGCTTGCCGCATCGTTCCAGGATATGGGGGCACCCGTCTCCATCGTTGCAGTGTTTATATATGGTTTTACACATCGATGACGGGGGGAGGGAGTGCGACCGTGATTCTCTATTGAACCATTCGTTGCCCGGTCACTGGAAATCGGTTAGCTCTGGCTCACGTGCCCCTGCGAGTTCTTGTTTCACGTGCCCCTGCGAGTTCTTGTTGTATCTCCGTGCGATCCCACCCAAGCGGTGACAGCACACTCTCGACAGTTCTGACGAGTTGCGTCTCGTAGTACGACGCATCGTACGACTCGACCTCCTCGTGCGCTAACGCGACCCGCTCTCGCGAGCTTTTCTCGTCGACGACGACTACGTACTCGATGTCCTGGCACGGGTGGATGGCGAGGTCCTGCTCTCGAGCCCGCTTCAGCGCCGCCACGTTCTATGTTTTTGTTTTCCATTCGTCGTACTCCATATCCCATTCAGTATGATGGCACTCTACCCGAATTAACGGTGAAGAGGGTCATCAATATCTGAAAATATTGTATTATTGAAACAACACCCCGGGTTCGAGGCTTCCAGGGCTATTGTACCAATCATTATGTTGTCGGGCCTTGACCCGATGGAGTAATGGGATCAATATCTGAGATATCTCTGCGAGGCGACCTCCACGTATATTCGTTCGGAGACAAAGATCGAACCGAATTAGTCGCAAAGCATTACGATGATCTTCTCGAACGCCACCAAACCGAGGAGATCCTTTGTCTCACTCGTTTGTGTAGGGAGCAGGATCTCACGGATCAGATTGTAGATACACTCGACATCGTCGGATATCCGACCGTCAGCACCCTCACTAACTTCGCAACAGAGACACTACGAGCGCATGCATGAATGCTGCAATCGCCTCATGACGTCGCTTATCCCGGGGCAGGGCCGCTGAGAGAGGCGATCTTTTTGCGAGCAGTAGAGTGGTCGCGAACTCCGCTCTGTCGGCGGAACCCTTATAACGAATTATCTATAATTCGTAATCGAGATGGCGCAATCACCGCCTCGGTCGGGCCGACCACCCATTCAGCAGTTGCAGACGGTCGCCGACCTCCTCGAAACGCCAGCACTCGCTCGGTTGTACGCCCACATCTTGCAACATGGTCCGGTCACCGTGTCCGAGATCGTCGACGCGCTCGACATCCCGCAGGGAACCGCCTACGACTACGTGCAGAACCTCGAAACAACTGGCTTGGTGGAGAAAACCCGTGACCAGCGCCCGTATGAATACAACGGCGAGTCGATTGCACTCACCCTCTCGACGGACGGCGAGACCCAGACGATCACGCCGGCACTTATCGCAGCCGTTGCCCGCCGCGACGAGGACGAGGACATCGACGTCTATATCGACCGTCATGGCCTCGACGGGCTTGCTGTCGCTCTCGAGTATGCCTACGAGTACGTCGAAGGCACGGTCAACCACCGTATTGCGGCCCGGGAACTCGACCTCTCCCCGCTTGAGGCCGAGATCATCCTCCAAGCGCTGGAGCCGGTTGCCACCGAGTACGCCGACACGGCGACATGACGACGGTCTATGTCGCCGATACGGGTGTCTTCGTTCGGTGTGGCGGTCCGGACAAGGAGAAATTTCAACGGCTCCGCCGAGCCATTCGACAGGCCGGTGTCGCGTTGCGTGTCCCGAAACGAGTCTACGAAGAACTCGGCGGGGATCCTGCAGCAGACGCCTATCCCTCGGGGGATATTCCCTATCCAGATGGATTCGAGGAAGGCTGGATCGTGGTTGCCGACGACCTCGACTACACCAGCCCACTCGTTTCGACGGTGATGGACGAAGCGCGCCGATTCATCGCCAACGAGACCGACCGCGACGAAGACCTCACCGAGAAAGCGGATACTGCCCTCGTTGGGCTTGCTGCACAACTCCTCGACACCGGAGAGGCGGACCACGTTGTTCTCTTGACGACCGACAAACCGGCTGGACGCGCGACCGAGACGCTCCTGCCACAGCACGGTTTCAGCGACCGCATCGAATTCCGGTACGTCAGCGTTGCGTATCTCGAAACGCTCACAGCCGACGAATTCCGGTGACACAGTTCCGAGGTGAGAAGCGATGATTGACGATCGTTCGTCCCGTTCTGAAAGAGCTCTGAACGCCAGCTTCGAGCGGTATCTCCAGGACAAGGGGAAAGGTCGCGGTGGCGAGGGCGGAAACTACCGACGCAACGC
>JBKEGM010000224.1:0-4976 GCA_046710005.1 Natrialbaceae archaeon | reverse complement strand
CGCTTCCACCCCAGGATATGTGGTTCGCTGGTGAGCCGGTCAACTACTATTATGGCGGTCATATGATCGCTGCCCTGCTGGCTGAACTCACCGCGACGCCGCCGAAATACGCCTACAACCTAGCGCTCCCTGGCTTCTACGCCGCGCTCGTCACGGCGGCCTACAGCGTTGGGGGTGCGGTCTCGGCCCAGTTCGAACGCTCTCATCTCGTCGGCGGTGGGTTCGCTGCCGCCTTCGTCGGCATTGCGAGCAACCTTGGAACTCCACTTCGAGCCCTGGCCTGGCTCCTTCCTGGCGGCAGATCAGTTGCCGAGATTCTCGGCTTTGCGACCGGTCGCTACGGGAATGAGTCCCTCGCGTATGGCCCCACGGGGTTCAGTTACTGGGACGCAAGCGGCGGAATGGTCAGTGGGATCAACGAGTTCCCGTTCTTCGCGTTCCTGAACGGGGACCTCCACGCGCACATGATGAGTACGCCCTTCCTGCTCCTTACCGTCGGCCTGCTTCTCAGCTACTGGCAGACAGCAACCGAATCCAGAGGTCGGCGACGGCTCCTTCTCTTCGGTAGCGTTCCGATCGTCGGCGGCCTGCTTGGGGTCATCAACACCTGGTCGTTCCCAACCGTGGCAGGCCTGACCTGGTTGACACTCATCTTTGCACCGGGGCATCCAGCGGACCTTCTTCCGGCATCGCTACGGAACCGTCTCCATGGACGCGAACGCGGCCACTGGGTCGACCGCGAACTCGATCGGTCGCTCGTGGCGTTCGGCGTTGCTGTCGTCGTGGCCGCTGTTGGTGCAGTACTCGTAGCGCCATTCTTCGCAGCGATGGTTCTTGGCTCGCCCGGAAGCAGACACCTGGCCGTCCTCCCAGACCGTGCCGGGTTCGTGGGTTTACTCCTGGTCCACGGGGCGTTTTTGGCGATTGGGGTGGTGTATCTCCTCCGCCGGACAGGCGTTCCTGATCGTCCACTTCGCCTCAGCCTCATGCTCCTACTCGCGGTATTACTAGCTGCACTCGCGGACGCGGCGGTCGTGGGACTTGTGATCCCGCTCCTGGTCGTGGCCTGGGTCATCGGAAGGAATCGGGACGACGTGGGGTTCGAGGTCGTTCTTTTTATGGGCGCATTGGGGTTGATCACCCTTGTGGAGTTCGTCTTTATCGAGGAACAGGCCGGGCCAGGGCGGATGAATACGGTATTCAAGACCTACATGCAAATCTGGGTCCTTTTGGCGACCGCTGCGGGTGCGATGGTCGCGGACGTGGCCCGGTTTGAAAGGATGGTGGCGGATTTTGACGCTGACCTCCGGCGGACCGCGTCCTGGGTGCGGCGCGATCGCTCCGCGACGTCCTCCGGCGACGGATCGGCCGCGGTCTTTCCGGTACGGTTCGTCCGTGGGTCTCGATTCGTCAGCCGAGAGAATGCGGGTGCCATTCTGGGGGCGATCCTCATCGTGTCTGTATCGATCTATGGGGGCATCGCGCTGGCAACGCACTTCGGCGGCGGGCGGCCGGACGCGACGCTGGACGCGACCGCGTATGTTGAAGAACGCCATCCCGGTGAGGCGGCGGGAATCGAGTGGATCGACGGGGTAGACGGCCAACCAACGCTGGTAACGGCTCCCGGGACAGACATTTATCAGTGGCGGAACGCCCCATCGAGTCTCACGGGTGTGCCGACGGTCGCGGGTTGGCGACACGAGATCGGCTACCGTGGTGGCGAGGCCTACTGGGAGCGCGTCGACCACGTCGACGCCATTTATACTGGTTCAAGAGAGCGACAAGTTCGACTGTTACAGCGGTATGACGTCGAGTACGTCTACGTCGGCCCCGTCGAACGCGACCGGTACGGAACGGACATCGACGTCGGCGAAATTTCAGGCGTGACTCGGGTTGCGGGCATTTCGGGAAGCGTCACGATTTACCGCGTCGATCGATCGGAACTCTCGGGCTAGCTGACGGTCGCCTTGGGTTCCGTCGCAACGATTGATACTTCGGCCTGAGGATAATCAGACGGCGAGGTCGCCTTTCGCATTGATGACCTCGAGCTCTTCGGCCTGGATTCGGTCGACCTCGAGGTGGTGCGGGATGTAATCGCGCTGCTGGAAGGTTTTGCGTTCGTCCTCGGTGCCGATCGTGCACCACAGTTGGACCTCTTCCGGGCCGTGCCAATCCCCGTTCCGGGTCACCGCGAAACAGATCTGTTCTTCCCCGTCGTACTCGATGACGGCGTCCTTCCGAATCCCCGGGTCACCGGAAACGATGAGGCGCTTCATGCGCCCCTTTTTAGAAGGTAATCCCATTAAGGCTTCGGACCTGAAACACCGTAGTCTTTGGAAAGTATTTGTCCTCCTCGAGGAGCGGTCAAGGTTGGCGAGGAGTGGCGGAAGCGAGGGCGAATCCGAACCAAACGGGTTTTAAACACTCATGTCCAACCTGCCCGTAAGGTAGATATCTATGCAGATGCCACGCCGCTTCAATACGTATTGTCCACACTGCGACGAGCACCAAGAACACGAAGTAGAGAAGGTTCGAACCGGCCGGTCCTCGGGAATGAAGTGGGACCAGCGAAAGCAGCGGGCCGGTGAGAAAGGAATTGGGAACCGTGGCCGGTTCTCGAAAGTGCCAGGGGGCGACAAGCCCACGAAGAAGACTAACCTCAAGTACCGCTGTACCGATTGCGGCAAGGCGCACCTGCGAGAGGGCTGGCGGGCCGGCCGCCTCGAACTTCAGGAGTGAGAGTCATGCCAAGTAATTTCATAACCGTCGAATGTCCCGACTGTGAAAACGAACAGACCGTCTTCGAAAAGGCCGCGTCCGAGGTCGCGTGCGCGGTATGCGGCCACACGATCGCGCGACCGACGGGCGGGAAGGCCGAGATCGAGGGCGAGGTCCTCGAGATCGTCGAGGCACGATGAAGTTCAGCGGCTGGCCCGACAAAGGGGAACTCGTCGTCGGCAAAATCGACGAGATCGAGGACTTCGGTGTCTTCATCGACCTCCAGGAGTACGAGGACAAGCGCGGACTGGTTCACATCAGTGAGGTCGCCAGTGGGTGGATCAAAAACATCCGCGACCACGTCGCCGAGGACCAGACCGTTGTCGCGAAGGTCCTTGACGTCGATCGCGACGCCCAGCAGATCGACCTCTCGTTGAAGGACGTCAACGACCACCAGCGAAAGGACACGATCCAGCGCTGGAAAAACGAGCAGAAGGCAGACAACTGGATGCTCCAGGCCTTCGGTGAGGACGTTTCGGATGAAAAATACGGCGACGTCGCCACCGAACTCCTTTCCGAGTTCGGCAGCCTGTACGATGCGTTCGAGGGAGCCGCAATCCACGGTGTCGAAGCCCTCGATGACACTGACATGACCGAGGAGGAGGTCGAGAAAATCGTCGAGGCGGCCCGCGAGAACGTCTCCGTGCCGTATGTCAATGTTACCGGGTACGTCGACCTCGAAAGCCCCAATCCAGACGGCATCGACGACGTCAAGGAAGCACTGGATGCCGCCGAGGGCAACGGCGACATCCCCGACGAGGTCGACCTGGAGGTCACCTACGTTGGCGCGCCAGAATATCGGATTCGGGTGAAGGCGCCGAACTACAAGACTGCCGAAAGCGAACTCGAGTCGTGTGCCGAGCGGGCTCGTGAAGCTATCGAGGCAAACGGTGGGACGGGATTGTACCATCGCGAACGCCGGTCCGACGACGAATAAATGCACTCGGACATCCTCACCTGTACTGATTCGAAAACCGAACACGAGCGATCCCGTTACACCCTTTCTTCGACCTGTCCGGAGTGCGGAGCCGACGCTGTTAACAGCGCACCGGCACCGTTCGATCCGGCAGATCCCTACGGCCAGTACCGCCGCGCACTTAAGCGTCGGGCTCGGGAGTAGGTCGTATGGATACAATCGACATCGAGGTCGTCGACGAGGCGGACTTGGACCGCCCGGTGCTCGTCGAAGGCCTGCCGGGCGTTGGACACGTCGGCAAACTCGCTGCCGATCACCTCCTCGAAGAACTCAACGGTACCCTCGTTCGGCGGCTATACTCCGAACACTTCCCACCACAGGTTGACCTGGATGACGCGGGCGTTGCCGAATTGACTGGTGCGGAGTTCTACGCCGTGGATACAGGTGGCCGGGACATGCTCGTTCTCGCTGGGGATCATCAGGCCCAGAGTAACCATGGCCATTACCGCCTTACGAACGCGTTTCTGAATGTGGCCGAAGACTTCGGCGTGGAGACAGTGTACACGCTTGGCGGTGTTCCCACGGGGGAACTCATCGAGGAGTATGACGTACTCGGCGCGGCAACCGACGAAACGATGATCGAGAAACTCGAGGCCGTTGGCGTCGAATTTCGCGAGGACGAACCGGCTGGCGGCATCGTCGGCGTGAGCGGTCTCCTGCTCGGTCTCGGTGAGCGTCGTGATCTGGAGTCGGCCTGTTTGATGGGTGAGACCAGCGGGTATCTCGTCGATCCCATGAGTGCACGGGCGGTCCTGGAGGTGCTCACCGAAGTGCTCGATTTCGAGGTCGGGTACGAGTCCCTCGAGGATCGAGCCGAGGAGATGGAGGAGGTTATCAACAAGATCCAGGAGATGGAGTCCCAGCAGTCGATGGAAGTCCCCAGTGACGACGACCTCAGGTATATCGGATAGGCGAAACGGTTTCAGTCTGGAAACTGGTTTACTTTTCCAGGGTGGATGCCAATAGTTACGGGTCCAAACGAATCTGGCCCAGTAAAAGCACAGGAATAATTCTCGAGTTCGAAACGAGCGGTTAGAAGAGATCCTCGAGTTCGTCGTTTTTGAAGGCTTCCGAGGGGTCCTCACGGGATTCCGGTGCTTGCTGTTCCTGGGCTTCCCGTGCGCGTTCTAAGAATTCGTCGACGCGGCGGGACCGTTCGATGCCTGCGAGCAACACGACGGCTGCCAATTTGTCCGTGTCGAGCGGGAAGTCTCCACCCCGA
>JBKEGM010000223.1:0-4976 GCA_046710005.1 Natrialbaceae archaeon | reverse complement strand
TGGCAGGCCAGCGTCGAGGACACGAAACGTGGCATCCACGGCACGCCGGCGATCGCAAACGGCGCGGTCTACGTCGGCGCCTACGATGGCGCCTTGTACGCCTTCGACCTGGAGACGGGCGACCGGTACTTTCGGCGGGAACTCGGTGACGCCATCGGGTCGAGTCCGGCCTATGACGACGGTGTCGTGTACATCGCCGTCGAGTATTATGATCCGAGTGGGTCGATGTTCGGGGTCGACGCCGCCACAGGGGGGATTACCTGGGAGGACGACCGGCCGACGGACCACCCGCACTCGACCTGCGCGATCGACCGCGACGCCGGCCGTCTCGTCGTCGGGTCGAACGACGGGTTCCTGTACGCCTGGACATATCCGGACCTCGAGTTCGCGTGGTCGTTTCAAACCGAGAGGGCAATCAAGGGTCCTATTGCGACACACAAGGGCAGCGCCATCTTCGGTTCGTGGGACCGGAACGTTTACCGTGTCGACCTCGACGACGGGAGCGAAGAGTGGTCATTCGAAACCGACTGGATGGTGATGTCCGGGCCAGCTGTCGAGAACCCCACCGACACCGTCTACGTCGGCAGCCAAGACTCGAACCTGTACGCGCTCGAGGCAGCGACTGGCGACGAACGCTGGCGGTTCGAAACCGGGAATATGATCATCGGTTGTCCGACTGTGACGGCCGAGACGGTCCTCTTCGGTTCCCACGACGGCAACTGTTACGCGGTCGACAAAGCCACGGGGGAGGAGATTTGGCGGGTTCCAGGCGTCGGCGAGGTATCGAGTACGCCACTGGTCCTCGATGGTGCAGTGTATTTCACGGATCGAGCCTCGAAAGACTATCTGGACGACGGAGCCGGTGAGACCGGTGGTTTGTACAAGGTGGGGGCGGCCGGCGCTGACTGACAGCCTTCATCCGAAACTGACTAGCCGAGATACTCACCGACCGCATCGTCCAGACCCGTCATCGATACCGTCTTCGCCGAGACGGCGGGGTCGTTCACGTCACGTTCCGTAAACCCAGTTCCCGTGGTGACCAGGACGACGTCATCGTCCGGGTCGAACTCATCACGTTCGCCAAGTTGGCGGGCGCCAGCAAGCGCCGTCGCACTGGACGTCTCAACGAACAGGCCGGCGCGCTCGGACAGCGCGCGCCTGGCGTCGAGGATGGCCGCATCGTCTACGGCAATGGCCCCGCCGTTGGTCTTGCGTGCAGCCGCGAGTGCCCGATTTCCGCTTGGCGGGTCACTGTTCGCGATTGAGTACGCGATTGTCTCATCGCCATCGACGGGAGTCACCGTGGCGTCGCTACGATCCCATGCCCCCGCTATCGGGCCACAAGCAGCCGTCTGGACGAAGTAAAGCCGTGGAACACGTTCCACCAGTCCTGCCAAAGAAAGCTCGCGAAACGCCTTCCAGACACCGCTGGCGTGCCCGCCGCTCGAGACGGGCATCACGATCGCGTCCGGAACGGCCGGTGCGAACGATTCCGCGATTTCGAGCGCTGTCGTCTTTTGTCCGGCCACCCGAAGCGGGGCGTCCGAGTTGACGAACGGGATTCCCCGCTCGCGACTCACCCGGAGTGATTCCTCGTAGAGACGACCGTACTCGCCCTCGACCCGGAGAATCGTCGGATCGTGGCGGGCGATGAGGCCCAGGCGCTCGGGCGGGATATCCGCCGGCACGAGGACGACACAGTCCAGGCCGGCGCTGGCGGCATGGGCCGCCATCGACCGGGCCATGTTCCCGTGCGAGACCGTCCCGACGACGTCGAAGTCGGAGGCTTCTGCGACGGCCACCCCGACCGCACTGCCCCGGTCCTTGAACGATCCGGTCGGATTCGATCCCTCGTGCTTGACGTGGACCCGCCCACCGACGGAGTCGTCGAGTCTCGAGGCCCGAATCAATGGCGTTCCACCGGCCCCGGTGGCCAGGCCAGTTGGTGGGTCGTTTGGGAGGAGATCACTGTAACGCCACATCGACCTGTCAGCACCGTCGGGCCAGGTGAACTCGGACGGGTCGGTATCGACCCAGTACGGTTCTCCGCAGTCACAGCGACGCCCATCGGCGAGGGTTCCCGTCGCGCCACAGGCATAGCAGATGAGGTCGACGGCCATGCGACCCGCTTGGTTGGTTGGCCGGAAGGCAATGGCGGAACGGAGGGCCTTCGCCGGTTTCGGTACAGGGAATCGTCATTCGACCCGATCGATCATTTCTCGACCGTCAGCAAGGCGACCCGTTCGATCACGAGGTCCTCGAGCTCCGCGTCGGTCGCCGCGACCTCGGCGTCGCCGATGTGGAAAAACTCGCGGATCGTGTCGGGATCGAACTCGTCCAGGGTGTCCCCTGGCTCGAGGAGGTCTCGAACGGCGGCCGCCGCAGCCGGCTCATCCCCGAGGTCGCCATCGTCCCCCTCGCCCCCTGCCTTCCTGGATGAGACCAGGACGACTGCCGGTGTCTTCCCCTCGTCGACGCCCATCGCCATGGCCCGGTTGATCTGGCGGCGGCCGGCCGCATAACAGAGGATTTCTACGCCCCGGTCGTCAGCGATGGCGTCCTCGCGGGCGATGGCCCGGTCCGCTAGTTCCAGGGCTCGCTCGAGGTGCCGTCGCCCGGCGACGTACCGGGCATCGAACGCCTGAATCGTACAGGCATGATCGTCGCCGACTTCAAGCAGACGGTCGAGAACGGCGTCGAGGTCGTCGATCGTCGCAACCCCTTCGACGAGTTCCATCAGAAATCACCCAGGCTTGCCTGATCAGCGTCGGTTTCATCGCCTTCCCCTCCACTATTTTTCGGGTCGTTCTGATTGCCCGAACTGCCCTTCGCTTGCCCCCGTTGTTTCGACTGGACGCCCGCCATCGACGGATCCTGCCGCCCGGCGTTCTCGAGGACGTTTTCTGCCGTTTTGCGACGGCCGTCGAGTGCTCCCAGAACGATCTCCTTGTCAACCTCTCGAAGGTCGGCCGGCGTCTCGATCCCGGCGTCATACAGCTTCCGAGCCCGCTTTCGGCCGACGCCACGAACGTCCACGAGGGGGAGCAGTTCCTCGCCAACGCCGTGCTGGGCCCGCTTTCGGGCCTCGGCGATGGCCGGCGCCCAGCCCGTATCGATCTCCGCCGCCAATTGTTCGCCGGCCGAAAGCAGCCATTCGGCGGTGTCGACTTTCCCACGAAGGTCGCCCGGACCAACGCCGTACCGTTCGCAGATGCGGTCCTCGTCCTCCTCGCCCGCCCAGTCCTCGAGCAGTTTCGCGGTTTTAAGCGCCGACAGCCAGTCCTCGAAACGAGCGTCCTCGAATTCGCTCGGCGTCGGCCCCAGGAATTCGGGCTCCCGTTCGTAGCACAGTTCGGTGTACTGCTCTCGGTCGCCCGACCGGAGGTACAGTTCGTACATGTCGGGCGTCCTGGCGACGAGGTGATAGAGCCCCAGGGGCGTGGGCCGGTCCTCGGCCGCCCGGAGGCCGTCGACGATTTCGGCCGCACTCATCGGGTCGAGGTAGAGTCGCGACACGGTGTGTCCGAGACTCGTGGCATCCAGGCGTTCGTCGTCCTCGCCGCTCAGGGTCCGTTCGAGGAAGTCGTTGCGCTCCAGGTAGGTCAGGACGTCGTCAGTGACAGTCTCGAGGCGGCCTGGGTCCTCGGACTGGGTGGCATAGAGCGTCCGGTCGAGGAACTCCAGCAGCCCTGATCTGGTCCGGGCGAACCCCGAGGCGATCGTCGCCAGGACGTGGGTCCGCAGGGCCGGCTCCGCAGCGAGTTTCGATTGGATCGGCTCGGGGTCGGCGTAGACGTACCGGTCGAACAGTTCGTCGAGTTCGTCGTAGTCGTCCGCGAGCAACAGCGCCTCGCCGTACGGGTCGCGACCGGGACGCCCCGCCCGCCCCATCATCTGGTGGACCTCGAGCGTTGACAGCGGCTGCATGCCGCCAGCGCTGGCGTCATACCTGCGCCAGTCCCGGACAATGACACGGCGGCTGGGCGTGTTCACACCCGCTGCGAGCGTCGGGGTCGCGGAGACTGTTTTGATCACTCGGTCCCGGAAGGCGTCTTCGACCAGCGACCGGTGGTCCGAGGCCAGGCCGGCGTGGTGAAACGCCGCCCCGCGCTCGACGGCGTCGGCGAGGTCCGCGCTGGTTTCGGTGTCGCTGACGCCACGGATTTCTTCGGCGACCTCGGCGAGCGCGCGGCGTTCGTCTGCACCGAGCAAGGGTTCGACCACGTCCGCGAGGCGGTCGGCGGCCGATTCGGCGTTGCGCCGGGAATTGACGAACACCAGGGTCGACCCCTCGTCGGCGAGCGTGTCCCGGACGATGGCCGCCGTCTGGCGCTCGTTCCCGTGGACCGGCAGCGACTCCTGGCTCCCGTCCTCGAGGTGGAGGGCGTCACCGAAGTGGACCCCGCGTCGGAGTTCGATCGGGCGCCAGTCGCTGTGAACGAGTTCGGCGTCGAGCCACTCGGCCACGACGCCGGCATTGGCGACGGTCGCCGAGAGGGCGACGATCTGAAGGCCGGGGTTGCGGGTGCGGAGTTTCGCGAGCGTCACCTCCAGCGTGGGGCCCCGACTGGAGTCGTCGATCAGGTGGACTTCGTCGGCGACGACGCAGTCGAGGCCGTCGATCCAGGGCGCGTCGTTGCGCACGAGCGAGTCGACCTTTTCGCTGGTGGCGACGATCAGATCCTTCTCGGCGAGCCATTCGCCGGTCTCGTCGTAGTCGCCGGTGGCGACGCCGACGTCGACCTCGAACTCCTCGAAGGCGGCGAACTCGTCGTGTTTCTCGCTGGCGAGCGCTCGGAGCGGGACGATGTACAGAGCCGTCCCGCCGCGATCGATCGCGGAGAGCATCGCCATGGTCGCAATCAGGGTCTTCCCGCTGGCGGTCGGGATGCTGGCGACGACGCTCTCGCCGCGCGTGACGCCCGCGTCGACGGCGGCGGTCTGGGGAGGATAGAGTTTCTCGATACCGTCGTCCT
>JBKEGM010000222.1:0-4990 GCA_046710005.1 Natrialbaceae archaeon | reverse complement strand
GCACGGTCCGTGGAGCTTCGCTCCACGCTGTCCTCTCCGGCCTACTCGCTCGTGCTTCCGACTAGGCGTCGGAAGCCCGTCACTCCTTGAGGCCGGAGGCTCCGCCTCGAAACTGCTGAATTCCGGTCGGACAGACGGTCGTTATTTCGGGGCGTCGGCAGTATCCACGGACGAGAAGAGGGGAAAGAAAGTAGAGTGTTCGGCTGCCAGGGATGCATATGTCCGAGTGGAAGCGGGACTTCGCCAGCGGACTCATCATCGTCGTCCCGATCCTCGTCAGCCTGTACGTTATCATCTGGTTGTACGGGTTCGTTGCCCAGTTGACGCCAACTCGACTCGTCCCGCCCGAACAGTTCGGGTGGTTCATGTATCAGGCGACGGCAGCGGAAATCACCAGGGTTATCGTCACCCTCGCCACGTTCGCCATCGTCGTCTTTGCTGCTGGATACTTGATGCGAACGACCCTCGGCGACGTCTTCGAAGCGGCCATCGACGACGTCGCCAATCGGGTTCCGGGGCTGCGAGTCGTCTACAACGCCTCGAAGATGGCGGCCGAAACCGCCCTCGGTGGCGCGAGTGAACTCCAGACGCCGGTCAAACTCGAGGTGTGGGAGGGACTCCGAATGACGGCATTCAAAACCGGAAAGACAACCGACGACGGTCGGGACGTCCTCTTCCTTCCGACGGCCCCGAACATCACCACTGGGTTCGTCATCGAAGTCCATCCGGAACGGTACACCGAAATGGACGAGAAGGTCGAAGACGCCCTCACGCGCATCCTCTCGGCCGGGTTCGGCGACGCCGGAAAGTTCGGTACCCAGGGCGTCCCCATCGAGGTCGTCGAATCCGACAGTGAAGAGTGAATTACTCGCCAAAACCGCCGAAAATCGTCCCCGTGAGGTGGTATTCGAGAATGATCGCCGTTCCCGCAAAAATAACCATCAGTCCGGAGAGGAGCCACGAATTCTGCAGTCCGTCGCCGACCAGGATCAAGTCCATCGTAAACCGCCTCGCGACGAACATCGAGAACGCCACCGCCCACAGGAGGTCAACGATCGCCGTTCGGCCTTGCGACATGATTCGCCAGATGGCCAGGACGATCGTGCCCGCGGCGAACAGGGTGAACCCGATCGCCATCCCGTCTGCTGTCACATTTTCACGTCACTGCCGCCCCACGAAAAAGAATCGGTTACAGTGCGACGATCGGATGCGGCCAATTACTCGACGTACGTGAACCACTCGTCGTGGTCGTCCGTCCGACGCTCGACGATATCGAAGAACCGTTCCTGGATCTCCTCGGTGATGGGACCCCGGCCGTCCGGGTGGACCTCCACGTTGTCGACCTGGGCGATCGGGGTGACTTCGGCGGCGGATCCAACGAAGAACAGTTCGTCGGCCGTGTAGAGTTCGCCCCGACTGATATTCGTCTGGGCGTGGACCGTGTACCCCATTTCGCGTGCCAGTTCGATCACCGAGTTCCGGGTGATCCCCTCGAGGATGCTCTCGGCGATCGACGGCGTGTATAGCTCGCCGTCCCGGACGACGAAGAGGTTCTCGCCGGGGCCTTCCGCGACTTTACCCTCCTTGTTGAGGACGATCGCCTCGCGGTACCCGTGGCGCCCAGCCTCCTCCGTCGCCAGCATGCTGTTGATGTACGCACCCGTCGTTTTCGCTGTCGTCGGGATCTGGCTCGAGGAGTGCTTGCGCCAGGAGGACACCTTGACCTTGATGCCGTTCTCGAGGGCGTCCTCACCGAGGTAGGCGCCCCACGGCCACACCGCGATGGCCGTTTTGGTCGGACAGTCACCGGGGCTGACCCCCAGCGAGTCGTAGCCGTAGAACACCAGCGGGCGGATGTAACACGACGCAAGGCCCTCGCGGCTGATCAGGTCGAGGGTCGCCTCCGTCAATTCCTCGGGTTCGTGGTCGATGTCGAGTTCGTACGGCTTCGCCGAGTCGTACAACCGTTCGAGGTGCTCGTCCCAGCGGAAGATCGCCGGGCCGTTCTCGGTGTCATAACAGCGAACGCCCTCGAAGACGCCGCTACCGTAGTGTAGTCCGTGGGTCAGTACGTGTACCTGTGCGTCCTCCCAGTCGACGAACTCCCCGTCCATCCAGATCTCGCTGACGTCCATTTCATCGAAGCCCATGGTTTTGGCAACGTTTGCCTCCCTAAAGAGTGTTGACCATTCGAATCCGTTTCCGAAGTATTCGGTGTGTTAACGTCCTTCTAGACAATGGTTGAGTCAGGGGCGTTCTTGACAGATATTCGGAGTATGGCCTGGGGCGAGGTCGCTTCAAATTAAAACCCCCGCTGCATCGAAAAGCTTGTAATTGCGCTCAATCAGGCGGTCCCCGGCGACGTCGCCGCCCCAGTCCGCGGGCAGGCGATCGAACCGGTCCTTTCCAAGCCCGACGTGCTCGAGGTCGAACCCGAACACTTCGTGGGTGCACGGCCCCGTCCAGTCCGTCTCGCGAATGGCGGTCGCGAGCGGTTCAAAATTCAGCTGTCCCAGCGCGACGGGCGGGTGCTCGTCGTCATCATCCCGTCGCGTGTCGTTCCGATGGACGTGCGAGATGCGGTCGCCGTGCTGGCGGAGAAACGCTGCCTGTTCGGCCAGACCATGCCCGACACGTGGGCGTGGCCAGTGTCGAAACACATGGTGGGGATCGACCCGAGCGACCGCGAACCCGTACTCCATGTCCAACTCGACGAAGTCGAACCTATTCTCGGCGGCGAACGCGAACCAATCGGCCTCACTGATGCCGGTTACCTCGACGTCGTTGAGCATAAACCCCTGGCGGACGGTCATGAGTGCAGGGGTGGGAGCCGCGGCCAAAAAGGGAGCGTTTGAACCGGCGAGTTGTCCTCAATCCAGGTGCTCTATCAGGGCCCGGCCCTCGACGAAGGGAATGTCGTGCGCCTCGGCGTACGCACGGGCATCGTCCGTCGAGAGGGCACCTCCATTATCGTCGTCGAGCATCTCGCAGACGACGACCGCGGGCGGTTGGCCCGCCTCGTCCGCGATTCTGATCCCGAGTTCCGTGTGACCCTCGCGCTGGTCGAGGAGTTCCGGGGCGGCCCGCAGGAGGTGGACGTGGCCCGGTGACCGGAACGTTCCCGGGAAATCCATCCCGTCCGGATTGGCCGCCGCCTCCGCGAGGGACCGGATCGTCAGCGAGCGATCCTCGTCGGTGATCCCCGTGTACGTGTCGCGGTGATTGACCGTCAGCGAGAACGACGACCGGTCGTCGTAGCCCAGGTCGTGAGACTCCGCCGACGGGTGATCGAGGTAGTCCTGCATGAACGGGAGGTCGAACGACGCGGCGACCCCGTTTGAGAGAGCGACACAGACCAGGCCACCCGCGTCGTTTCGCAGGCGGGACAAGGCCTTTGGGGTGACCGACCCGGCCGGGTAAACGAGGTCCGTCTCGCCCTCGCGATCGTCGGCGTCATGGATGCACACCGGTTCGCCGGCCTGGAAGGCCGCAAGCGCTCGTTCGACCGCCCGACGCGACTCGGCCTCCGGGATGCTATTGCTTCGTGCCATCTGTTTATCGCTCCGTGACATAGACGTGAACGCGGTCGCCGTCCGACAGTCCAAGATCGTCCCGAAGTCGATCCGGAGCGATCAGTTCCAGACGATCTTCGTCGTAGTGGGTCCGGTCGGGAACGATGACGTGGGCGTCGTCGTAGCTCTCGCCCTCGGAAGGTTCGATCGTCGCCGGATAGCAGGTTGCCGGACCGAAGGTGCGATCGTCGCCCTCCCAGCCCTCGATATAGGTTCCGTCGAACCCCCGAAGTGCCGCCCGACGCCGGACGCTCTCGTCCGTCATCGTTACGTTGAGCGTGCCGGGAAACGGTTCGTACCCGAGCTCTTCGCGGAATTGCTCCATGTACCCCGCCAGCGCGATGTAATGTTGGCCTTCACCCATGCCACGCGAAATAGATCCTGAAAGTTCGATCGTTCGAGGCCCCTCGAAGACGGTCCGATAGTCCTCAAACTCCCGCCGGAGGACGTGCTCGCCGTCGTCGGTCAGTTCGATCCACTGCCCGTCGCTGACGGTTTCGCGGGCGATCAGTCCCGCCGATTCCAGATGTTGCAAGCGCCTGGAGGCCGTCTGTGTGGACGTATCGATTTCGTCGGCAAAGGCCGAACAGGAAAGCTTGACCTCCCCGGCGAGCCCGCCGTCGAGGGCAAGTCGCTTGAGCGCCATCACCTCGTCGGCGCCGACGGCGAGCGTCGCAGTCTCAGACATACCGTATGCTATGGACCCTCTCGGGATAAGAATAACGAAAACGGGATGCGTCCCAGAATTGTTACGAGAAGCGGAGCCAGACAAGTACTCCCGTTCTATACCCTTTCCACCGGATGCAAAAACGCTCCGGTCTACCGACCGGGCTTTCTAATCGATAAGCCCGGCAAAGGGTTTCACACCGAAGGCGTTCAGATCATCGCCGGGGCTTCGACCGGCTGTTTGATCCGTGCCAGGGCACGCTGCATTTCGTTGTTCACGATCATGTAGCCCTCGTCGAAGCCCATGCCGGGTTTCGCGAAAATTTGGAGGGGTTCCGTCGCGAGGGCGACCTGAGCGCAGATCCGCGAGGAGATGTCCGTCTCAGCGCAGGTCCCCCCGATAAACGGTTCGACGTCGTTGTCCTTGCAGTACTGGACGGCCTCGATGGTCTCGGTGATCGACCCCAGGTCGGGGGTCTTGATCTGAGCGATGTCGGCCGCGTCACCGTCGACGAATGCCTTGATATCGTCGAACGTGTTGCACCACTCGTCGGCCACGATGTCGACGTCGACGCCGTGATCGGCGAGGCCGTCGCGGAGTTCCGCCAGGGCGTCGACCTGGTCTGACCGGCTCTCGATCTCGATCGGGCTCTCGACGTGGAGTGTGAATGGATCCGCGGCCGCCTCGAGTTCGGCGAAATAGTCGGTTACCGCTCGTCGGTCGTACGGCGCGTCGAACAGCGTGCCGATCG
>JBKEGM010000221.1:0-4997 GCA_046710005.1 Natrialbaceae archaeon | reverse complement strand
GGATCGTCGCCAGGATTCTCGACGCGGCCGACGACGAGGAAAAACAGCGGGCGATCCCCGGCGTGGGGCGCACGCTGGCCGCCTGGCGGGCGATGGATCACGAGACGTTCTTCCGGGAGATCGAACTCGACCGCACCTGGGACGACGCCGAACCCCCCGACTCATGGCGGCGAGCCTACACCGCCAAGCTCGCGTTGCACAACTGCGTCCCCGGCGACGCAATCGGCGACCGCCTCGCCGAGTTCGGCGGCGGGGTGTTGATGAGTGCAACCCTGGCGCCCCTGGACGTCTTCGCCGAAGTGACTGGGCTCCGACACCTGGAGCGGGTGGAAGGGCGGCCGATCAGCGAACGGACCTACGGCCTGCACTTTCCGGCCGAGAACCGGGAAAGTTTCGCGGTCGCCGCGCCGAAGTTCACCTACGACAATCGCGGCCCGCCAGCGACGAGAGGCGGCCAGGGCGATCCGGGCGAAGAAAACGAGACCCGCCGTGTGTACGCCGACGCGATCAGGCAGGTCGCCCGGTCGCCCGGAAACGTCCTCGTCGGAATGCCGAGTTACGCCGAGGCAGAGTGGGCCGCAACAGTTCTGGAGGACAGCGACGTGGACAAGACGATCCTGCTCGACGAATCCAGCGCTGACGACGTCACCGAGGACCTCAAGGCCGAATTTTTCGATGGCGAGTCGAAGGTCCTGGTCACGAGCCTCCGGGGCACCCTCACGGAGGGCGTCGATTACCAGGGGGATCGCCTTCGTGCGGCCATCGTCTGTGGCGTCCCGATCGTAAACACTGCGAGTCCACGCACCCGGGCCGTTCGGACCGCCTACGATGAGGAATTCGGCGACGGGTTCGAGTACGCCCTGACGATCCCCGCCGTCCGGAAGGCCCGCCAGGCGGTCGGCCGGGTGATTCGGGGCCCCCAGGAAGTCGGCGTGCGAGTGCTCGTCGACGAGCGGTACGCTCGCAATAGCTGGGACTCGGTCCGGGAATACATCCCCGAGAGCGAGTCGTTCCAGGCGGTGAGTACGGACATGCTGTCTCTCGGACTGGATCGGTTTTGGGACGAAAGGGCGTAGCCACTTTCTGGGGTGCGCTGGCGATCACGTCCCCTGGTCGCCATACTGACCCCGCATCGCTCGCCCCCGGCAGCGCATCCACTGTCGACTGCCTGGCGGCGAGTTCGTCCTCCTAATCGTAGAACCACCCAATGATTCCGCCGTCGACGATGTTACCTCGTTCATGACGCGCACCCCGGCTGGCAATTCGGCGGCGTCGGGGTCGGGCGTCCAGAAGGTCCACATGGTCCCCTCCTTTACCAGAATCTCCCAACTGCCTCGGCGATCAAAACCGAACGCTCGAATGGCAATTGGGCAACGGGGTCGTCGAAAATGGCGAACTGGGGGAGACGGGACCGCGAGGCCGCTATAACGGTTCTCCCCGCCGCAGAATGAACTGTTGGCATCTCCGAGCAGTTCCCGTGAATGTTCATTGCCGCCCCATATTCAGGGCTGTTGAAAGACCACCAGGTGCGTTCTGGGAAGAACTGCTGAACTTCGAAATGACCCGGTCGCCGCTTATTCCTCGCCCGTCTCGATCGGCGCCCTGACGAGATTGCCCCACTCGGTCCAGGAGCCGTCGTAGTTTCGCACGTCGTCGTAGCCGAGCAACTGATGGAGGACGAACCACTCGATCGAGGAGCGTTCGCCAACCCGACAATACGTGATCGTCGACTCGTCGCCGTCGACGCCGTGGTCGGAGTAGAGTTGCCGGAGTTCCTCAGCGCTCTTGAACCGGCCGTCCTCCTGGAGGACCTGCGCGATCGGAACGTTCGTCGCGCCGGGGATGTGGCCGCCGCGTTGGGCGGTTTCCTGCATGCCCTCCGGCGCGATCACCTCGCCGGTGAACTCCTCGGGCGAGCGCACGTCGACGACCGGCAGGCCGCTTTCGATGGCCTTGTCGACCTCGTCCTTGTACGCGCGGATGCTTTCGAAGGGACCGCGGGCCTCGTAATCGACCGACGGGAAGTCCGGTTCGTCCTCGGTCAACGGATACTTCTCCTCGACCCAGTAGTCCTTCCCGCCGTCGAGAACGCGGGCGTCCTCGTGACCGTAATACTTGAACTCCCAGTAGGCAAACAGTGCGAACCAGTTCGGAATCCAGCCGTCGCCGTAGAAGACGACGGTCGAGTCCTCGGAGATGCCATGCTCCCCGACCAGGGCCTCGAAGTCGTCCTTCTCGAGGATGTCCCGCCGGACCTCGTCGGAGAGGTCCTCGTCCCACTGGAGACCGATCGCGCCAGGTGCGTGGCCTTGATCGTAGCGTGAGGGGAAGTCCTCCTCGGGACTCTCGGGGCTATTTACTTCGACGAGTCGGTACTCGGGATCGTCGCTCCGGAACTCGTCGAGGTGGTTCTCCACCCAATCCGCCGAGACGAGTACGTCCGATACGTTGTCACTCATGGTGCCAACGGAAACGAGGACCCCAGCATATTAAGGGAATCGCTGTTGGCATCGAGTGAAAACGGTCCCGCCGCTCCAGTTTGGACGAGGACTCCCTCGATCACGAATCCGCGCCGTCAGTCCGGTTGGCCGTCGTCTTGACGACCTGATACAGTGTCGGTTGTCTCGGGGTTGTGCTCCCCACCGTCTTCGCCCCCGTCGCCCTCTCCGGTCGGAGTTCCGCCTCCAGTCGGTGGGTCGCGGGCGACCACTGCGATGGCGCCACACTCCGGGCAGTCGTCCCGGTCGCTGTACACGAGTTCGCCGCACTCGGCACACTCGTACTCGGCCTCGTCTTCCGCGACCCCTTCGACTGCCTGTTTGAACCGCTCCACCCGGTTCCCGACGTCGCGAAAGAGTCCCATCAGTGAACCTCGACGACCTCGACGTCGAACTCGAGGGTTTCGCCAGCCAACTCATGGTTGAAGTCGATGCGGACCGTCCCCTCGTCGACGTGGACGACTTCGCCGAATGCCCCTTCGCGAGTCTCCACGAAGGTCCCCTCTGTCGGGTCCTCACCCACCATCTGGGCGAACTCCTCGCGGTCTTCTTCGACGATTTGATCCTCAGAGGGCTGCCCATAGCCCTTCTCGGGCGGGACTTCGACGGCGGCGTCGTCGCCTTCCTCGAGGCCGATGAGCGCCTCCTCGACACCCTCGATAAGTTGGCCCTCGCCGATATCGACGGTGATCGCCCCGTATTCCCGGTCTGGTTCCCGCTCTGCCAGCCCCGATTCCCTGGCAACCGCTTCGCGCGACGTGTCGAAAACGCTGCCGTCGGTTCGTCGGCCGGTGTACTCCATCGTTACCGTATCGTCTTCAGAAATCGCCATACGTTTCCGAGACGGCCGAGGGGGAAAAGGACTCGGATGTTCCGAATCGACCGCATCGCCCGCAAACCAGGGATCATGGGCAGACCCGACGGCCGTGCCAACAAGCGGCGACGAATCGGACCTCGGTTCCCGATACCGGTCTGGTCCAGGCGCGCACGACCGCCTGTCGGTTATGAGACCGGAGGCCAACCACCCACCAATGCACCGGCGAGCGTTCCTGGCGGCGGTCGGGGTTGGGGTTGCCCTCGGACTCTCTGGATGCGCCGAACTGGACGATCGCTCGACCCGTATGTCCCGGACTGCGACCAGGACGAACGCGGGGACGAGTCGTACCCAAAGCCAAGGCGAGGCACCGACCGCGGAGCCCGAACGAGTGTCCTCGGTCGCCGGGCAGTCCCTCCCGATTCCCAGCTCGGAGTTGATCGTTGCGGCGCCGGACGACGCCATCCCGGCGATCACCCAGCCATCCTTCGGCACCGACTGGAGCGGAATCGAGATCGAACTCGACGACGAATCCGTCGTTCGACCGCGCCTGGAACCGACCGACGGCGTCATGGGGGTCGTCCGGAACGGCGAGGCCAGGGCCTATCCGATCCGGGTGCTGGCCAGACACGAGATCGTCAACGACAGTTTTCACGGGCCGTTGCTCGTAACCTACTGTCCGCTCTGTGCCAGTGGCATGACGGCGGTCCGTCGCGCGAACGGTGAGGCCACCATCTTCGAAGTTTCGGGGAAGCTCTGGAAGTCGAACCTCGTCCTGGAAGACAGGGCCACGGGGAGTTACTGGAGTCAGCTCTATGCGACCGCAATCACTGGCGGGGCGACTGGACAACAGCTTTCGCTGCTCGCCTCGTCGCTGACCACCTGGGAAGAGTGGAAGCGGTCCTATCCTGATGGGGAGGTCCTCCTCCCCCCGCCACGCTCCAGTACGGTCATCGGCCGGGTGTCGTACGATTACTCTCGGGCGTTCGTGGCGAACTACGAGGAAACGCGCCGGGAGAGCGTCGAAGCCAACACTGGCGGACTTCATCCGAAGACCATCGTCCTCGGGGTTTCGGCCGAGGACGCCACCACTGCCTACCCCCTGCCAGCGGTCCTGGCGGCGGGGGTGATCGAGGACCGGGTCGGAGACCGTCCCGTCGTCATCACAACCGGGCCCGACGACGCGCTGTTTGGGTACAACCGCCGGATCGATGGCACGGTGCTTTCGTTCTCCCCGGACGGTCCCCGGCACCTCCGGGGCGGCGGCTCGCGCTGGCGCCGGGTCTCCGGCGTTGCGGTCGATGGGCCCTACGCCGGCAGCAGGCTCGACCAGGCGAGCGATCTCTCGCCGCTGTTCTGGATAATCTGGCAGGAGCGCAATCCTGAGACGACGGTCTACGGCGGAAGGGGGACCACGGAAACGCCCGGCGGGTGATGCAAGTGACCGGAGGCACCGACATTGACGTCCTCCCCGCGCTAAAGCGCGAGGATTCCTCCGTGGGGAATCCAGTCAGGCGATTACCCCGGCTGTGAACTTGCGGGTTCGCTGACGCACCTTCGGCCCTCGATGAGGGTGTGGGAGTTTGAATATCCGCTCGGTGTTGCCCTCCCGGGGAGGGAGTGCCACTCACGGGCGTCCAGCACCGTGAGCAGCGGGCCGCGCCATCGGCCCAACTCACCCATTT
>JBKEGM010000220.1:0-5012 GCA_046710005.1 Natrialbaceae archaeon | reverse complement strand
GGCGCGCCCGCCACAGCCGAACTGATCGATCGGTGTGAAGACCGGAACGTACCGGTGTACCCCAGTTACGGGATGACGGAAACCGCGTCCCAGATCGCGACAGCGCGCCCGACCGAAGCGTTTATTCACGACGGGACCGTTGGCAAGCCGCTGTTCGGCACCTCCGTTGTGGTCGCGGGTGAGAACGGCGAACTGTTAGGGCCGGGGGAGCCCGGAGAGTTGATCGTCGACGGACCGACGGTGTCCCCAGGCTATCTCGACGATGGCGTGACCGATACCAGGTTTAGTGAACGGGGCTTGCATACCGGCGACGTCGGGTATCGGGACGAAGACGGCCGGGTGTGGGTCCTCAATCGGATCGACGATCGAATCCTTTCCGGTGGCGAACTGGTGAATCCCGGAGAAGTGGTCGAGATCCTACGCGCCAACGCGGATATCGAAGACGCTGCTGTCGTCGGGTTGGACGACCCGGAGTGGGGTGAACGCGTTGCGGCGTTGATCGAGACGAACGGACAGGTCGGCGAGGAAGAGTTGTCCGCGTACTGTTCCGGACGGCTTGCCGACTTCAAACGGCCTCGGACGTGGGGATTCTGTGATGAACTGCCCAGGACCCCATCTGGAACGGTCGACAGAAAGGCGGTGCGCGACCGTCTTCGCGAGACACGGGCTTAACTACGCCCAGTTCGATAGCTCTCCCGTGTGCACGTTCATTATTGCCTGGCAAGTCTTTGCGGACGCCCCGATACTCGTTGCGGCGAACCGGGACGAGGCTTTCGGCCGGCCTACCGAGGAGCCGGTGGTTCGTGGGCGGGACCCGGCAGTACTGGCACCACGGGATGCCGAGGCCGGCGGAACCTGGATCGGCGTCAACGAGCACGGTGTCCTCGCCGCCCTGACGAACCGGTGGGTGGATACGGATCTGGCCGGCGATCGATCCCGGGGGTTACTCGTGAACGATGTGCTCGAAGAACGGACAGCCGAGGATGCAGGCCGTCGGATCGAGCGTGCGGTCGCTTCCGAGGAGTACCAGGGGTTTAACCTCGTGGTTGCCGACGCCCACGCTGCGCTCTACTACGAGTGGGACAGCAGCCTCGAGTTCGAGGGATTTCAGCCGGGCGTTCACGTCGTCGTGAACGTGGGGGCCGACGGTCGGTACGACATCCCAACCGTCAGACAGTCGGCGGGCGAACGGCAGGCCGACAGCGCCAACCGACTGTTGATGGATCTCAAACCTGAACCTGGAGAGACGGCGACGAAGTGGCACCAGCGTGCGGCTGAGGCGCTTACGGACCATGACTATGGCGTCTGCGTCCATGGAGACGGGTTTGGGACACGGTCTTCCTCCCTTATCGCGGTGGGTCGCGGCGGGACGACCTACCGTTTCGCGAACGGCCCACCGTGTGAAACCGAATACCGTACCGTACGTTCGGAGGGCCAGTTTTAAGCCACCGCGAGTGCGAGGCCCTGTTACATGACTGAACGCGTCCGGATCGCGGGGTGGTCGTCGTGAGCGTTTCCGATGAAGAAGCACTCTCGGAGGACGAGCTGGCCGGGCTCGAACTCGTTCGGGAGACAGGTGGTATCCACCAGAGCGATTTCTGGAAGGAACTGGATATTTCCTCCCGAAAGGGTAGTCGTGTCGTGGAGTCGCTCGTCGAGAAGGACATGATCCAACGCGAGGAGACCGTCTACCAGGGCCACAACACGTACCACCTGACGCCAGCCACACGGGACCTCGACTTCTCGCTCCTCATGGCCGGTGATATGCTCTCACCGTTCGTCGGCGACGAGGAAGTCGATCCCCACTCGGATGCCTTCACGCAGTGGATCATGAACCTGGCGTACGAGGAATAGGGTCAGAACAGGTCGTTTTTTCAATACGTTCGAGGGTGTCGTTCGACCGTTCGAGCTATGCCAGGGCGCTGCCGGCCCTGATGATCGTTTCTTCCCCGAACGCTGGGCCAACGAGTTGGAGCCCGACCGGAAGTCCCTCGGTCTGGCCTGCAGGGACGGAGATGGCGGGGAGGTTTGCCAGATTGATCGGGACGGTATTGGCGTCTACCAGGTACATGGTAAGGGGGTCCTCCAGGCTCTCGCCCAATTCCATCGGTGGAACTGGCATGGTTGGGGACGCAAGCACGTCTGCCTCCGACAGCGCTTCGTCGAAGTCCCCTTTAACCCAGGCCCGGGCGTCCTGGGCTTTTTTGTAATACTTGTCATGATAGCCCGCCGAGAGGGCGTAGGTGCCCAGCAGGATACGACGCTTGACTTCGTCCCCAAAGCCTTCATCGCGGGCCGCGCCGAAAACCTCGTTCCAATTGCCGTCGAAGCCGCCGGAGTGACCGAACCTGACGCCGTCGAATCGGGCGAGATTCGATGAGGCCTCCGACATGGCGATAACGTAGTACGCCTGGACGGCGTGTTCGACCGACGGGAGCGACACCTCGTGGTAACTCGCGCCCTGCGATTCGAGATCGGCGATGGCGTCCCAGAAGGTCTCCACGACGCCGTCGTGGGCGCCCTCAAGGAGTTCGGTCGGAATCCCGATTTCTAGCCCTTCGACCTCGCCGTCGGCCGCGCTGGCATAGTTGGAGTCGGCCCCTGCCTTGCGGGTGGTCGCGTCGCGCTCGTCGGGGCCCGCGATCACGTCGAGCAATTCAGCGGCTTCTTCGACCGACGGAGCGAGGGGACCGATCTGTTCCAGGCTATTGGCGTACGCGACGAGCCCGTATCGCGAAACGAGCCCATAGGTCGGTTTGATCCCGACAACGCCGGTGAACGCGGCCGGACACCGGACCGATCCACCCGTGTCTGAGCCGAGTGCCAGGTCGGCTTCGCCCGACGCGACTGCGGCGGCCGAACCGCCGGAGGAACCCCCTGGAACATGGCCCTCGGCAGCGGGATTATCGGTCGGGCCGAACGCCGAGGTTTCCGTCGTTGTGCCCATCCCGAACTCGTCCATGTTCGTCTTCCCAACGATAGTCGCGCCAGCGTCCTTGAGTCGCGTGACGACGGTGGCGTCGTAGGGCGGGACGTAGTCCTCCAGCATTTTCGATCCGCACGTCGTCCGGACGCCATTGGTCGAAATATTGTCTTTGACGGCGACCGTCTGCCCGGCAAGTGGTCCCTCATCGCCCCCGTCGATAATTTCCTCGGTGATGAAGGCGTTGTGATCGGTCATGAGACGTTCGGTCCCTTGAAGTATCCGTCCTCGGTTTCCTTGGCGTTTCGAACGGCCTCGTCCTGGCTCAGCCCCTCGCGGACCTCGTCTTCGCGCATCACATTAACGAGGTCCGGTTCGGCGTCTACTTCGGGGACTTCGTCCAGCGTTTCGAAGTACTCCAGGATGTCGGCGAACTGGTCCGCGAACTCCTCGGCCGCCTCGTCATCCAGGTCGACTCGTGCCAGACCCGCGACGTGGCGAACCTCCTCGGGTTCGACGGGCGTCTCGCTCATGGCTGAATCGATTGGCCTTCGGAGAGTAAGGGTTTCGATACGCCGTTGAAACCCATTCGAGCGAATCAGAATATGCTCCACCTACATAATCTACGATGGTACATAAATTGTGGTGATTTCCACGTAATTTTGGAAAAGACTTAAGTAGTTCAAGACTGATTTAGTCAGTACGCCGAAATTTCTTCCCGGCGTACAGTCGGCCGTCAGCCCACCATGACCGATACGGAAATCAAAGAAACAGCAGACAAAGAACGCACGCGCGATGAGTCGGAGGTATCGGCGGAAAAAGAGAAGGAGGGGGAAGCCCTGCGGTGCCCGGAGTGTGAGGGAGCGCTTCAGACCGACGAACAGGGCGATCTAGTCTGCAGCGATTGTGGGCTGGTCGTCGAAACCGACGAGATCGACCGTGGTCCAGAGTGGCGAGCGTTCGACGCCGAAGAGAAGAACAAGAAATCCCGTGTGGGGGCCCCACGGACGAAGATGATGCACGACGAGGGGATGTCGACCAACATTGGCTGGCAGAACAAGGACGCTTACGGTCGAACGCTCTCGTCAAGTCAGCGTGAAAAGATGCAGCGTCTTCGGACATGGAACGAGCGGTTTCGGACCCGCGATTCGAAGGAGCGCAACCTGAAACAGGCCCTGGGTGAAATCGATCGGATGGCAAGTGCTCTCGGCCTCCCCAAGAACGTCCGGGAGACCGCCAGCGTGATGTACCGGCGAGCACTCGATGAAGACCTTTTGCCCGGCCGGTCGATCGAAGGCGTCTCGACAGCAGCCCTTTATGCGGCAGCCAGGCAGGCCGGAACGCCTCGCTCCCTTGACGAAATCACCAACGTTAGTCGGGTCGACCGCGACGAGATCGCCCGGACGTATCGCTATGTCGTCCGCGAACTCGGCCTCGAAATCAAGCCTGCCGATCCCGAAAGCTACGTGCCTCGTTTCGCGTCAGAACTCGATTTGACTGATGAAACCGAACGGAGCGCCAGACAACTCCTTTCCTCGGCCAAAGAGGCTGGGATCCATAGCGGAAAATCTCCCGTGGGTCTCGCGGCAGCCGCCGTCTACGCCGCCTCATTGCTCACGAATGAAAAAGTGACCCAGAACGAGGTCAGTGAGGTGGCCAACATCTCCGAGGTCACGATCCGGAATCGATATCACGAAATCCTCGAAGCGAAGAGCGACTTCGGGGCACCGTAACTCGAAGGACGAACCCCTCCCCATTCGAACCATCACGTTCCGAGTTCGACGGTCTTTACAGTACACTCGTTTTTCTTGGCTCCATGGAAACGACGCGTCATTTCGTCGCTACCGTCTACGTCGTCAATGACGGTGCGATCGCCTTGCATTTTCACGAAAAGCTGGACATGTGGCTCCCCCCCGGTGGCCACCTTCACCGTGACGAACTTCCACATGAGGCTGCCCGTCGCGAGGTCCGAGAGGAAACCGGCAGGGACGTTGACCTGCTCGCCAGTTCCGGGGACGTGTCATCGGACACCGTTCGAGAACTCCCCGGTCCACGGCAGTTTCTGCTTGAGGACATCGACTATGTCGGC
>JBKEGM010000219.1:0-5051 GCA_046710005.1 Natrialbaceae archaeon | reverse complement strand
ATCGCGAAGACGACAGCCTCCCCTACGACCTCCCGAACTTCGAGGCGGCGCTCGATGAGTACTACGCCGAGCGCGGCTGGCATGAGGACGGGACGGTGCCGGCCGACCAGGTGCCCGACGTGCCGGTTTGAGGAGCAAGAAGTGCCACGCCGTTGGGTCGGCCGATACCTCGGTCGCAATCCCGAAACATGGCTCCTCGAGAAAACGGTTATCGAACACTACACCTTCGAAATGGATCGATGGCTCAACGGAGTCACGGCTCTCCGGAGAAATAGCACCAAACGTCGAAAACCCGGGGGATTCAGGCGTACCGTTCGAGGTCGTCGCGGTCGAGGTCCTCCATGACCTGCCCGGCGACGTCGTCGAGAAGGCTTCGACCGTCGGCGGTGATCCGGCGACCCTCGCCACCGGCCGTCTCGACGAGGTCTTCCTCCTCGAGTTCCTGGAGGATCGTTCGAATGAGGTTCTTCGAGCCGTCGGTGCGCCGGTTCGAGGCCACCCGGTAGCGATTGGACCCCTGCTTTGAACCCCCGTACTCCGTCGACAGGCGCTCGATACCGACGGGACCGTCGATGGCGACCTTGCGGAGGAGGCTGGCGGCCCTGACGTACCAGAAGTCGTCCTGCTCGGGCGGGAGTTCGGCATATTGGCCCGACTTGGCGAACGAAGCCCAGGTCGGCTCCTCGATGCGATCCTCGAGGTCCGCCGCGACGGCCTCGATGAGGTCCTCGGCGGGGACGTCGTACAGCGTAGTCATGGAAGAGATTTTCCCCCGACGGCATTTAAGCGCGTCGTCTTCCGGGCAGCGACTGGTTCGACCCAGTACGGGGCGATTCCGACCGTTCGTCTTTTCTCCCCGCCGACGGAAAACGCATCCATGGACGAACGGACCGCCCTGGGGTTGCTGGGGGACGAACTCGAGGACGCGGGTGACGACGCGGCCGTGGTTGGAGATCAGGTACTGACGATCGATATGCTCCACGAATCGACGGACTTCCCGGACGGCGTCACCCAATATACGGCCGGTTGGCGGGCGGTGGGAGCCTCGCTCTCGGACGTTGCGGCAATGGGTGCCGACGCGACCGCCGCCGTGGCCGCCTACGGCGGTCCGTCCTTCGAGTCCGAAGCACTCCTGGCCTTCGTGCGGGGCGCAAACGATGTTTGTGAGAGCGTCGGCGCGCGGTACGTGGGCGGCGACCTGGATCACCACGGCGAGTTCACCGTTTCGACGGCCGCATTGGGACAGACCGAGGCGCCAGTCTGGCGTTCCGGCGCCGCTCCCGGTGACCGGGTCTGCGTCACGGGTGCGCTGGGTCGAACCGCCGCAGCAGTCAGACTGTTCGAACGGGGCGATGACGAAAGAGGAAACGACCTCTTCCAGTTCGATCCCCGGGTGGCGGCCGGGCGGGCAATGGCGCCACACGCGAGCGCGATGATGGATTCGAGCGACGGTCTCGCCAGATCACTCCACCAGCTCGCCGAGGCCAGCAGTTGTGGGTTCGCGATCGACGCCGACAGGGTCCCGGTCCACGATGTAGTCGGGGCGCTCGCCAGCGATGCAGCGGACCGGCGATCCATGGGATTGTACTTCGGCGAGGATTTCGAACTCGTGTTCACCGTACCCGAGTCCGCACTTGGCCGGGTCCGCGAGGCAATATCCGTTCCGATTACCGACATCGGCGAGGTGACCGGGCCTGCCGAAGGAATCACGATCGACGGTGAGCGCCTCCCCGACCGGGGCTACGATCACGGCGACGCGGATAGCGACGGGTGAATCGGTCTAGCTGATGATCTGAATCGGGATCGGGTGGAAACAGAGCACGCCGACGACGAGCGTGAGGACGCCAACGAGCTTGCGCCGGGGATCGACGGATTCCTCTTGGACCGGAGTGGCCGCACCGACGAACGCGAATACCGACGCGAACAGCCCCCAGAACACCCACAGGAAGACCGCGTTCCCGGCAACCTCCTCGACGAAATAGAGGTACCCAGCGAGCGCGAACAGGAGGCCCGGAACGACCGCCGCAATTCGCTCCTGCTGATTGCCCAGAATGGCCCGCACGACGTGACCGCCGTCGAGTTGGCCCACCGGGATGAGGTTCAGGAAGGTAACGAACATGCCAACCCAGCCCGCGATGACAACCGGGTTGACCGCCTTGTCCGCCGCCTCGTATCGGAGCGGCTCGCCGGTTGCCCACGAGAGGAACTCCAGCAGGAGCGGGTAGCCGAACTGGATCTCGACCGCGCTTTCGCTATTCATCACCGACTGGGGGATAGTAACGGGATCGAGATAGAGGCCGATGGTCGTCACCACGACCGTGGCGACGATGCCGGCCAGCGGCCCGGCAACCCCGATGTCGAACAGGGCCTTCCGAGAGGGCATCCGCCCCTTCATTCGAATTACGGCGCCCAGGGTCCCGATGAAGGTCGGGATCGGGATGAAATACGGGAGCGTGGCCTCGACGTCGTGGTGGCGACTCATTACGTAATGGCCCATCTCGTGGACCCCGAGGACCGTCATGATCCCCAGGGCGAAGGGCCAGCCCTCGAGAATGTTGAGAGGGTCGGCCGCCAGGTCGGCCTGATACCAGATCGAACCGGCGTACAGGGTCGTCAGGATCGTCGCGAACGCCAGAATGACGTTCGTCCATGGGATCCCGTCGTTGTCCTCGCCTCGTGGGGTCGCGACGAGAACGAACTCGCCGGTTCGTCTGGTGAGGCGTACCTCGTAGCCGGCCTCTCGAAAGAGCGGCCAGATCTCCTCGACGATGTCCTCGTGGTCGACCAGTGGGTCGCCATAGTAGAGCAGTCGATCGCCATCGGTCTGGACCTCGTAGACGCGAAAGACCTCCCGGAAACGTTCGGGTGAGGGCCCGTCCTCCGGCGATTCCATCTCGGTCATCACCCGGCGTTAGGGTTGGTTCGGGATAAACCTACGGCTCCCCGGACCGGGGGGACGAAGAAAGCGGAGGGCAGGCGGGGACCGATAACCGACGAACAAATCGGTTACGCGGGTTCAACTCGCCAGGTCGTCGCGCTCGTGTACGACCACTTCTCGATGTCGAGTTCCGTGGCTGAATCCTTGAGATTGACCATCAGGGCGCCGATCTCTTTCGGAGAAAGCCCCACTTCGTCCGAAATGAACTTGCTCTTGAAGTAGACCTCACCGTCCTCGGCCTTGCGTCGAAGGAATCGCTTCAAACGTTCTTCCTTACTCTCCGTGGAGGGCTGCGTGGTAGCGCTCATGTATTAGCCTCGCTCTTGCCTAATCCCCGGGAGGATGTTATAAAGGGCAGTTGCTTCGGTCGATTTCGGATCGTTTTAGTTAGAATTACGGTTTCAATCGGCTTTTTATCAGCCCTAATACCTTTCATAACGCTTTGAGAGGTTGTTAGACCTTTTAGAACCGATTCTAATCTATTATTCCCGGTGAGCAATTACATCTCATTACTGGTGAGCGATTCGGGAGAACTTGCCTTCAGGAGCGTTCGTGGACCCAAAATTCGTCCTCGACCGTTACCTCGCGCTTGAACAGTGGCACTTCCTCCTTCAGCCGATCGATACCGTCCTCGACGGCCCGAAACGCCTCACGCCGGTGCCCAGCGAGCACGACGACGAACACGATGTCCTCGCCGTACTCCACGATGCCGGTTCTGTGGTGCAAACGGACTTCCAGAACGCCAGCACGGTCCTCGAGTTCCTCCCGAAGGCCTCGCATCCGGTCCGCCGCCACGCCCTCGTATTTCTCGAACTCGAGGAACTCCGTCGGTTCATCGTCCTCGTCGTCCTTCGCCCGGACGCGGCCGGTGAAGGTAGCGATAGCGCCGGCCCGGTCGGCACGAGGGGACCGCTTGACCTGGTCGACGAGGGACTCGAGCGTCCGGTACGAATCCGTCTCGTGAAGTTGATCGACGACGATATCCAGGTCGACCGCGTCGGCCTCGGGGGCCTCGACGAGCGCCGTGCCAGCGTGGTCTCGTCCGCCAAGAACGACCTGCGGAAGGTTGGCGTCGCTGAATCCCTCGACGAGACAGTAGTCATAGTTCGGTGCCAGGTCCTCGAGCGTGGCTTCGAGAGATCGATCGTCGCCCTGGGCGAACCAGCCCTCGTTGTCAGTGATCCCGTACGTTGCGCTCGCGCCCGCAGACCGGTGACGGTCGGTATCTTTCCCTTGGGCATCGAGGTCGGGGGCGTGCGTGAGGTGCTTCACCGTCGCCACCCGGCCGACTTCGTCAAGTTGCTCCGTCAACCGTTCCACCAGCGTGGTTTTGCCCGCGTCGGAGGGGCCGACGACGCCGAGGACGTTCATATCGGGAGGGTAGGCCCGCCGGCGCTTGTAGGTGTCGCCACCGGCGGCTCGGAATATCCCCGTAAACGCTTCCGCCGTTGACAATCCTTAAGACCGCAACCTGGCTACTCGGCCATAGCATGAACGTAGTCGTTTCTATCGGCGGGAGCGTCCTCGCACCGGACCTTGGCGCCGACCAGGATACGGCCGCCGAACGGGTGGCGGCCTTCGCGTCCATCGTCGACGACCTTGCGACCGACGGTCACGACCTCGGCATTGTCGTCGGGGGTGGGTCGGTCGCCCGTGACTACATCGGGACGGCCCGCGAATTGGGGGCTAACGAGATCGAACTCGACGGGATCGGCATCGACGTCACAAGACTCAATGCTCGCCTGCTGATCGCCGCCCTCGGGTCGGACGCGGTCGTCGCGCCCCCGACGGACTACGAGGAAGCCGGAGAAGCGATCCAGCGCGGTGACGTCTGTGTCATGGGTGGCGTGACGCCGGCCCAAACCACCGACGCCGTCTCCGCCGCACTGGCCGAGTACGTCGAGGCGGACCTGCTGGTGTACGCGACGAGCGTCCCCGGCGTGTTCTCGGCCGACCCGAACGAGGACCCCGGGGCGGACCGCTACGAACGCCTCACGCCCGGCGAACTCGTCGACGTGATCGCCGGCATGGCAATGAACGCCGGATCGCCGGCCCCCGTCGACCTTCTCGCCGCGAAGGTTATCGAACGCGCGGGCATCCGGACGGTCGTCCT
>JBKEGM010000218.1:0-5088 GCA_046710005.1 Natrialbaceae archaeon | reverse complement strand
GCGTTCCAGCCGCTGGTTCGCCTCGGTGTCCCGGTGGTGGACGGTTTCCGTCGAGACGAACGCGATCCGCATACAACCGAGCACGACGGGGCCCAGTAAAAAACCTGTTTTCGCCGGTCGACACGTCGTGAATCTTCCACTGCCTCCACGGGCGTCTCGGTCGACTGAGGGTGATTGAGGCGGGTATCGGGGGCTTGTTCCGGCATCAGAACACCTTAGCGACGAGGGACCCCAGCCATGGACATGACCTATGACATCGAGCGATACCTCAACATACGCAATGCCGGCAGTGCCTCCTTTGGACCCGAGGGGGATCGCCTCTCCTTTCTCATCGACACGACCGGCACGGCCCAGGTCTGGACGCTCGACGAACCGGGCGCCTGGCCGGTCCAGCGCACCTTCGAGGACGATCGAATCACGTTCGCCTCGTGGTCGCCAGAACGGCCGGAATTGATCTTCGGAATGGACGAGGGCGGCAACGAACGCGAGCAGTTCTTCCGACTCGACCCCGAGGACGGGTCGATTCACCCGTTGACTGACCGCCCGGACGCCAAACACCGCTGGGGTGGCTGGAGCCACGACGGTGAGCGAATCGCGTTCGCCTCGAACCGCCGCGAGGAGGCCGTGTTCGATGTTTACGTCCAGGACCGCGACGGTGTCGGCGAGGATGCCGAATTGCTGTACGAAGGCGATGGCTGGCTGTCCGTGGGGGGCTGGAGCCCCGATGACGACCGCCTGCTCGTCCACGAGGCCCACTCCAGTTTCGACCACGACGTCCACGTGCTTGACCTGGATTCGGAGACGCTGACACACCTCACGCCCCACGAAGGTGACGTTCGCTATCAGAGTGTCAACTGGGGGCCTGAGGGCGAAGCGCTCTACCTGGTGACCGACGAGGATAGCGACACGCTCTCTCTGGGCCGCCTCGAGGTGACCGAGAGGGACGGCGACATCGAAACGGTCGTCGAGGGCGGCGATTGGAACGTCGACGGCGTGCGAATCGACGAGGACTCCAGGCGACTGGTCTATTCGCGAAACGTCGACGGTGACACCGATCTCACGGTAGCTGAATTGACGGGCCCGACGAGCCTCAACACCTTTTCGGCTCCGGACCTTCCCGAGGGGGTCAAAGGCGGCGTCGATTTCGACCCGGAGGGCGACCGGTTTTCGATCACCGTCTCCGGCAGCAGTGTCAATCCGAACGTCTACGTGGTGGACGTCGAAAGCGGCCAATCAGAACGCTGGACGAACGCCGCCACCGCGGGCATTCCGCGGGAAACGTTCGTGGAATCCCAGTTGATCCACTACGAGACTTTCGACGGACGGTCGATACCGGCGTTTTTCTCGGTCCCGGACGAGCGGCCGGACAGCGCGGTTCCAGTCGTGGTGGACATCCACGGTGGTCCCGAGAGCCAGCGGCGTCCGTCATTCAACCCGGTCAAGCAGTACTTCCTGAACCATGGCTACGCGTACTTCGAGCCGAATGTTCGGGGATCGACTGGGTACGGGCGCGCCTTTACCCACCTCGACGATGTGGAACAGCGAATGGACTCGGTCCGGGACCTCCGGGCAGGCGTCGAGTGGCTCCACGATCGCGAGGTCGTCGACCCGGACCGGATTGCTGCGAAGGGCGGCTCCTATGGCGGGTTCATGGTGCTCGCCGCGCTAACGGAGTACCCGGACCTGTGGGCCGCCGGGATTGACACCGTCGGTATCGCGAACTTCGTCACGTTTCTCGAGAATACCGGCGAGTGGCGTCGCGAACTCCGGGAGGCGGAGTACGGCTCCCTGGAGGACGACCGCGAGTTCCTCGAGGCGGTTAGCCCGATCAACCACGTCGAGAAAATCGAGGCGCCGCTGTTCGTCCTGCACGGCGCGAACGATCCACGCGTCCCACTCGGGGAGGCCGAACAGATCGTCGATGAACTGGACGAACGGGGGATCCCCGTCCGGAAACTCGTCTTCGAGGACGAGGGCCACGGGTTCGCGAAACTCGAAAACCGGATCGAGGCCTACCGGTCGATCGTGGACTTTCTCGAGGAACACCTTTGAAATGCTTGCGTCGGCTGCTGCTTCTCGACCCGCTCGAGTTGCTGTCGGAGCCCGGTGATCGACGCCTTTTTCCGCGGCGCTCCGGTGTGATTCGATCCATGTCGATCACTGCGCGGAGCCGGCGCCATTTCGAATCGGTCGTGGACCGGTTGGAGTCCGACTACGGTTCGTTCCCAGTCGTCGACAAGGAGTGGTCGATGGCTCGGTCGGTGTACGAGAACGTTCGCGATCGGTTCGATGAAGACGGCGCTGGCGGGGCCGGCGTCTGGCTGACGGACGATGCTGGCCGAGTCCTGCTGGTCCGGAACGAGGGTGATGACGGCTGGAGCGACCCCGGCGGGAAGCGGGATCCGGGGGAATCCTTCGAGACCGCTGCGCGCCGCGAGGTCCGCGAGGAAACCGGTGTCGACTGCCGGATCACTGGCCTCAGTGACGTGCATCGCGTGCAGTTCCGGGACGAAATCGACCCAGACCGACCACCGATCGTTGTGCCGATCGTGATCTTCGAGGGTGAGCACGTGGCAGGCGACCCCCGGCCTCGGGAGGGCGAAATCGCCGACGTGGCCTGGTTCGCCGAGCCACCCCAGTCGGTCCTGTACGAAGAGATTCGGACGCGCTCGTATCCGGTGAGGGACTGATTTTCCAGGTATCGCGGCGATACGGTTTTGCACCCGCCGGTCGATAGCCACGGTCGATGGACGTGACGGACCGCTCGCGGACGGCCGTGTCTCGCCACCTCTCGCGACTCGAACGCGAGTTCGGGGACGTCGAGCACCGACGGGTTGACCGGGAATATCCGTCGGAAGAGTACGAGGAACTGATCGCTCGGTTCGAGGAGGGTCGCCTGGGCGGGGCCGGCACCTGGGTCCGTAACGACGAGGGCGAGGTATTGTTAGTGCAGGAGACGGGTCACAACGCCTGGTCCGAACCGAGTGGGAAACATGAGGGCGACGAGCGGTTCGCCGAAACGGCCCGTCGCGAGACCCGCGAGGAGACCGGTGTCGAGGTCGAGTTGACGGGCGTCTTGCGGGCACGGATCACGACCGCCCGGGACGAAGCCGATCCCGACCGCCCGGCCGTCGTTCGGTTGATGGTGTACTTCACCGCGGAGCCTGTTGGTGGAACCGCCGAACCAAAGCCTGGCGAGACGGAGGCCGTGGACTGGTTCGAGGAACTGCCGGACGAGTTGTTGTACGAGGCGTTGCGGGACTTTCCGTTGTGACCGATCGGCCCTGGGTCGTTCCGAGATCGTGCCTACGATTCGATCTCGAAATTCGGATTCCAGGCGACTTCCCAGAGAAACTCATCCGGGTCCGCGAAGTACCCCGAATAGCCACCCCAGTCGGTTTCCTGGGCTGGTTTGACGATGTCCGCACCCGCCACCCGGGCCTCCTCGAGCGCGTTATCGACAGCTGCCTCTGATTCGACGTTGTGAGCCAGCGTCATCCCTCGGAACCCGTCTCCGTCCGGTGCTACGGTGGCGTCTTCGGCGAGGGCCTCATTCGGATATAATGCGAGCGTCGGGCCGGCAGTCTCGAAGAAGGCGATGTTCCCCTCGGTTGCTTCCTGCGGCCAGCCGAGGCCGTCCCGATAGAACGCCGTCGATGTTTCCAGGTCCTCGACGCCGAGCGTGACGATGCTGATTCGTGGATCCGTGGTTGATGATTGGTGCGGGCTGAGAAGTAGTTATACCCGAGATTTCGTGCAAATCGGGCCGAAGCGTCGGGAACCGCGAAGGGTGGCTTCAGATAACACCGGTTTTTTCCGCCACCTCGATGGCCGCCGCTTCGCTCATCCCGTTGCCGAGGATCGTGTACCGGTCGCGGATTTCGTGGGCAGTCGTCAGCGCTTCGATGACTTCCGCATCGGTGATCCCGAGTTCGTCGGCCGTGGTCGGGGCATCGATCGCCGCGAGGGCGTCGCGGATGCGGGTCCACAGTCCGCGTTCGCCCCCGTGGAGGTAGGCGGTCAGTATCGACCCGACGCCGACCTGGTGGCCATGCAGGGCTTTCCTGGGTGCGATGCGATCGAGCTGGTGGGAGAAGAGGTGCTCGGCACCGGAGGCTGGGCGCGATGAGCCGGCGATCGACATGGCCACGCCCGAAGAAACGAGTGCCTTGACGACGACCCAGGCCGACTCCTCGAGGCCCGGGCGGATCGAGTCGGCGTTGTCCACGAGCATCTCCGCGGTCATCTCCGAAAGGGCAGCGGCGTACTCGGAATACTGGACGTTCTTGAGACGGTTTCCCAACCGCCAGTCCATGACCGCGGTATAGTTCGAGATGATGTCGGCACAGCCAGCGGTCGTCAGTTCCCACGGGGCGTCCGCAATGATCTCCGTGTCGGCGACGACGGCTAATGGTGGATCGGCGGCGACGCTATGGCGAGTGTGGCCCTCCGGGATCGACGAGCGGCCGCTGACGATGCCATCGTGGCTCGCTGCCGTCGGCACGGAGATGAATCCCTGGTCGCGGTCGTCAGCCGCCATCTTGGCGATGTCAATGGGCTTGCCGCCACCGACACCGACGAGGTAGTCAACCGATTCGCGCTCGGCGGTCTCGATCACCCGTTCGACGGATTCGAAGCTGGCGGTGTCTACCTCGACGATTGCGGGATCGTCGCCGCGGGTCTCGAACGCATCGAGGATGCGATTCCCCGCGATTTCCCGGGGCTTGGGGCTCGTCACGACGAGCGGTCTGCCGTGAAGGTGGAGGTCAGAGACGACCGCCGTCGTCTCCGAGAGGACGCCATGGCCCACGACGACGTTCCGGGGGAGTCGGATCCACGTCGATTTCTCGAACATATCCGAGGATCGGGGCGGTCAGTGAAAACCGTTCCCCACTCGTGTGGATCCGTACTCTTGCCCTCGGGCTGTTACTCCCCAGGGGCAATCCGGACGTAGTAGTTGAAGAGGTCCGTCACACTGGGATCTGTTACGCGGACGCTAGCGGTCGGGTCGTCAACGGCACTGGTGATCGTTCCGGTATCCACGTCATTCCGGAGGAATCCCCGACGCTCGACCCCAGCCTCGAAGAG